>JBKPOL010000249.1:0-5447 GCA_046733075.1 Pseudomonadota bacterium
AGCGGAGCCTTTAGGCACTTGGGTGTGAAGCGCTACGCCCGCTTCGAGTCCCGATAGGCTACGCGCGCTTCTCGAGCTGATTCGCGAGCCGAGCCGCTACGCGCGCTTCGCGAGCCCGGAAACGCTAGACGCGCGTCGCGAGTCGATCCGTGAGCCGTGCGAAATCATCGACCGACAGCGTCTCGCCCCGGGCGGACGGATCGATATCCGCGTCGCGCAGCTGCGATTCGCTCGCCATTGCGGCAAGCGCGTTGCGCAGCGTCTTGCGTCGCTGGCCGAAGGCGGCGGCGACCACGCGCGCAAAGAGCTTTTCATCGTTGATCATCGGACGGTGCTCGCCCAACGGCACGAGTCGGGCGATGGCGGATTCGACGTTCGGCGCGGGCTGAAACGCACCCGCCGGAACGGTGAAAAGGCGCGTCACGGCGAAACGCGATTGCAACATGACGGTCAATCGGCCGTACTCGGGTGTCGCCGGTTTTGCCGTCATCCGCGCCACGACTTCCCGTTGCAGCATCACGTGGACGTCGCGCAGGCGAATGTCGTCTTCGGCGAGGTGAAACAGCAGCGGCGAGCTGATGTTGTACGGCAGGTTGCCTACGACGCGCAGGTTCGCACCCAGCGTTGCGAAGTCGAACGACAGTACGTCCGCTTCGTGCAATGCGAGTCGGTCTGCGCCGAAGCGTGCGCGAAGTCGCGCCGCCAGATCACGATCGATCTCGACCGCCGTCATCCGTTGCGCGCGCTCGACGAGCCGACCGGTAAGGGCGCCGAGACCCGGTCCGATTTCGACGATGTTGTCGCCGGGCTGCGGGTCGACGGCCGCAATGATGCGCGCGACGTAATGCGGGTCGGCAAGGAAGTTCTGTCCAAAGCGCTTGCGCGGCTGGTGACCGTGCATCGCTTCGTCAGCTGTTCGGGCGTGCGGAATCAGGCGCCTGCGCGTTCCGCAAGCGCGATGGCGAGATCGACAGCGGCGACCAGGCTGCCCACGTCCGCGGTCGCTGCGCGCGTCGCGTCGACGGCGAGATCGAGCGCGGTGCCGTGGTCGACCGATGTGCGAATGAACGGCAATCCTAGAGTCACGTTCACGCCGTGGCCGAAGCTCGCCGCTTTCAACCCCGGAAGGCCCTGGTCGTGGTACATGGCAACGATCGCGTCGTAGCGCCGCGCCGTACCGGGCACGAAAACGGTATCCGCCGGCAACGGTCCGGTAACGTTCGCGCCGGCGGCACGCGCAACCTGCAGAGCGGGAGCGATCACGTCCAGGTCCTCGCGGCCGAGATGACCGGCTTCGCCCGCATGCGGATTCAATCCGCACACGGCGATTCGGGGCTGTCCGATGCCGAAGCGCGCGATCAGTTCCCGGTGAAGGATGTCGATCGTTTCCGTGACCGCCTGCGTCGTGATCGCATCCGGCACATCCCGCAGTGCGAGATGCGTGGTGACGAGCGCCACGCGCAACGGGACATCCGATGTGCCGACGAGCATCATCACGACGCGGGGCGTATGCGTGCGCGCCGCGAAGAATTCGGTGTGCCCCGAGAATGGAATGCCGGCATCCTCGATCGTGCTCTTCTGCACGGGCGCGGTGACGAGCGCCGCCATTGCGCCGGTCGCGCAGGCGTCGCACCCGAGCTCGAGCATCGACAGCACGCTCCGCCCATTGGTCGGATCCGGATGCCCGGGCGAGACCGGCGCGGCAAGCGGCTGGTGCCATACCTGGACGGCACTTCCGAACGGCGCGAACGCGAGCGGGTCGTAATGTGCATAACGCGGATCGATGCCAATGCGTCGCGCGCGCTCGGCCAGGAGCGTCTCGTCGCCGAAAACGACGAGACGCGCAGCGAACGGCTGCCGGCGATGGCGCTCGCCGAGCATCGCGCACAACTCGGGACCAATGCCCGCAGGCTCGCCCGATGTGATCGCGATCGTCGGATGCGCCGGCATGGGCGGGTCGCTACATGGCGCCGCGCGTCACAGCGGCAGCACGTTCACGGACGACGCGTCGCCGAACACCTGCACGTCCACGTTGAGCGTCGCGCGAACGATGCAAGCGCCGTTGCGATCGGTATCGATGCGGATCTGGCGATAGCCTTCGAGGGGCTGTCCCGGCTTGCCGAAGAGCCATAGCAGCTCGAGCGGGTTCGCCTCGTTGATCTCGCCGGTATGCTGGACTGCGCGGCCGAGCGGCAGCGCGCATCCTTCGCGCCCGAATACGGGGAACTGATCGAGGCGCGCGGCGTAACGCAGCACCTGGGATCCCGGGTAACGCGCGCGCGAGTTGAGGTCGTACCACGCCCCCGGCGGCAACGCGATGTCGACGTCGCCGCCTTGGCGCACGATCGGCGCAACCAGCAGAGCGTCGCCGCACATGAACTGCGTCTCGAAATCACGCGTGAGACGACTGTCTGGAAACGCGAGGGGCATCGCCCGCATGATCGGCATGCCGGTCAGGGTAGCGTCCTCGACGAGGCGTTCGAGATACGGGATCAGCCGATACCGCATGGCGAGCCACTTCCGCACGATGCCCTCGGCTTCGGCGCCGAAAGCCCACGGCTCGCGCTCGCCTATCCCGTGCACGCGCATGTGCGAGGAGAACACCGACGCCTGCAGCCATCGCACGTAGAGTTCGGCCGAAGGCTGCGACGAGCCGTAGAAGCCGCCGATGTCCGAGCTGTGATACGGGTTTCCGCTCATGCCGAGCGACAGGCCACCGCGTATCGATGCCGCAAGCCCTTCCCAATCGCTTTGCGGATCGCCGCCCCACCCAAGCGGGTAACGCTGGCTGCCCGACCAACCCGCGCGACTCCACACGATCGGCGGCCCGGCCGACGGCGGCTGGAAACGCGCCGTCGCATCGAACACGCAACGGTTGTAGAGCATCGGGTAGACGTTGTGCAGGCGCCGACCGTCGTCGCCGTTGAACGCGATCGCGTCGCCGGGCACTTGCTCCCCGAAGTCGCTCTTGATCACGTCGACGCCATCGTCGAAGAGCGGCTGGTGCGCATCGCGCCACCAGGCGTAAGCATCCGGATGGGTGAAATCGATGATGCCGCTCTCGGGGAGCGGCGTCAGCACACTGCCGAACGGGCTCGTATTCGAAGCCGTGTCCCATCCGAACACGTACGGGTCGCCCGCTTCGGTTTGCAGCAGGAATTGCTGCGACGCGAGTTCCTGGAAGAGCGGCGAGTTGACCGAAACGTACGGGTATTCCCAGACGCACACCTTCAGGTTGTGCGCCTTGATGCTGGCAATCGTCGCGGAAGGATCGGGAAAGCGGCTTCCATCCCACGTGAAATCGAACCGCGTCTCGACGTTCCATGCGGCGCGGCCGTCGAGCGTCAGCACGTCGGCCGGGATCTTGCGCTCGCGCAATTTCGCTGCCACGGCGATGGCGTCTTCCGGTGACGCGTAGTACGCGCGTGATACCCACAGGCCGAGGCTCCACCGAGGCACGCCGCCCGGACGCCCGGTCAATTGCGTATAGCGATCGATAATGGTCGCGGGCATGTCGCCGGCGATCAGGAACAGATCGAGCGCCTCGTCCTCGACCATGATCGCGTAGCTGCGGTGCGACCAGTCGGGATGTCCGACACCGTGCGTGACCATCCCCGGCGTATGCACGAAGGTGCCCCAGGCGCCGCGCCCATTGCCGGGGCTCCACGCGAACGGAACGTTCTTGTATGCAAGCCCGGTGTTCACACCGAGCGCGTCCTCGACCTGCGAATGAATCAGTTGTCCGCGCTTGTCGAGCGGTCCGAACTTTTCACCGAGACCGTAGATCGGCTCGCCGGTGGAAAGCGCGAACGCGGCGCTCCACAAGCCGCCCTGGCGCAGCCGGCCGAACGTCGGCAGGCGAGTGAAGCCGCGAAAGTGCTCGTCGGTGATGGAGCGGAGCAGCGGCTCGCCCTTCCACGCGAGCGTGATGCGCAGCGGCGAGCCGGAGATCTCGAGCACCGAATCGCCCGCCGTGAATGTCCACGCACCCGGCAGGCGCTGCGCAACCGCGCATTCCTTCGCACGCGCGACCAGGATGCCGTAGTCGGGGCGGCTGTTCGGTCCAAGACGCAGTCGAAAGGCGCCTTCGCCGAAGCATTGCACGTCGAGAATGTCCCCACTCGACGTAGCGAACGCGGCGCCGGAAGCGGTGGCGCCGAGGCTGTGGGGAACGTCAAGTCGAAGATAGTCGGATGGATCGAGGTGCATCGGGAACCTATCTCAGATTGGGTCGCCGCGATTTTGAGATAGGTCTGCGCGCGGTCAGCCGAGAAACCGCGCTTCGGGCAGTCCCGGTGTCTCGACGCGCATCGCAAAAATTCCGCCGCTGTCGGGCAATCGCGCGAGTTCGTCGGCATCGCGCTGCTGACGCGCGGAAGTCACGTACAGCGTTCGCAGGTCTTCGCCGCCGAACGCGCACATCGTCGGGCACATTGCGGGCACCGGATATCGAGCGAGAACGTCGCCAAGCGGCGAGAGTTGCAGCACCTCGCCTCCCCGGTAGAACGCGGTCCAATAGTTCCCGGCGCTGTCGACGGCGCCGCCGTCGGGACGCTGCGTTTCCCCCTCCCACTTCGCAAACACGCGTCGGTTGGCCGGCAAGCGCGGCCCGGCGTCGTACGCATACGCGCAGACCGTGCGCGACGGGGTATCCGCGTGATACATCGTGTGCCCGTCGGGACTCCACGCGAGGCCGTTGCTGATCATCAGGCCGTCCAGCAATTTCGTGAGCGTTCCGGTCGCGTCCAGTCGATACAAGGCGGCATCGGCGATGTCGCGGTTCTCGTTCATGCTGCCTACGACGAACCGGCCCTGTGCGTCGCACCGGCCGTCGTTGAATCGGTGACGCAGCGTCTCGTAAGGCGCATCGGCCACCTTGCGTGTCAGGTGTCCGTGTTCATCCGCGAGCCATATGCCGGCGCGCAGAGCGACGACGAATCCGCCGCCCTTGCGAAATGCGAAGCTGCCGATCGACGCGGGCATCGGCATGACGGTATTGCGGCCGGATTCCGGATGAAAGCGGTTGAGCGACGGCGCGTTGATGTCCACCCAATAGAGCGCGCGCTCCTCGATCGACCACAGCGGACACTCGCCGAGGCTTGCGCGGACGCCGAGCACGCAGGTGAAGGGACTGGCGGTGGTCATCGAAGCGTGGGAAGTCGGCGCCTGTCACTCGAGCGCCGAAGCGGCAATGCGCATCGTACAAGAAAAGGCGCCACCGGGCGCCAGCGTGCGCATCCCGGTGTCCGCCGCGCCCTCCGCGGCCCGGTTGAATGCGTCCGTTTCGTGCGTGACGGGCTCGAGCGCGATGAAATCCGCGGCGGGCGGGCGGTACACGACCAGATTGCGGCACGCGCGGTCGGCAGCAAGCGCGGTGCGCAGCGACGACGCCGGCTCTTCGAGCGTCGCGAGGCCGTGCCAGTGCGTGAAGACATTGTCGAGCACGC
>JBKPOL010000250.1:0-10199 GCA_046733075.1 Pseudomonadota bacterium
GTACAGCGTGAACGATGCCGCGCGTGCCGGTTGAGCGGCAAGCGCGTCACCGAACGTGGCCGTGACCTCGGCGGCGCTCGCGCGATATGTCCACGGGTCAGCCGCGGTGAGCTCGGTCGCGGCATAGGGTTGGTCGAGAACGACGTCGTGGGCGCCCTGCTTGACGACGACCGCCGTCGGCCGCCCGTCCTGCTCAGGCAGGAGCACGATTCGTTCGCTCGTAAAGCTGCAACCGGCAAGCAGGCAGACGAGGAACGCATGCCGATTCGGCGTGCGGCTCATTGGACGCTGACAACGAATTCGGTGCCGCGCACGCCGAGAATCGCGGAGGGCGTGTGCAGCGTCATCGCATCCGGCGATTGCTTCGCGAGACGGCCAGATACGACCGCAAGCGTGCCCCGGCGAAGCGACGCGTCGAACCTGCCCTGGTTCGTCGTCGAATCGAAATCATAGCGATCGAGCGCAAGTACGCTGTTAGGTCCCGCCGACAGCAGCGAGTTGTCCGCCATCGTGATGCCGACGGATCCGTCGCTGCCTGTCTTCACGACGTCGGCGGTCTGAAGACGCGTGCCGGTATCGGCCGGCATGGACTGGCCGCTTCGATCGATCGTCACCGTTCCCTTCGACACCTTCACTTGACCGATGTCGGCTCCGTGGGCTTTGGCCGCGAACACAGCGGTTGCAATCGTCAAGGCGAGCGCGATTCGCAGCATGTCGTTACCTCCGTTGGGCGGCGCGGGCGGTCGCCTCCGCGCTATTGTAAGTACAATGGCGCGACCCTCGGCCATGCCGGCGGTGTCCCTCGTACATGGCTGGCTATCAACCGCGGGGGCGTCGCAGCGCCTTAGAAAACGATGAGCATGCAGCAAGCGCCTGAAGCGCTCGACGTGCCCGCGCCCGCAAATGCCGCGACGCGCACGTTTCCGTCGCGTTTCGCGAGTGTCGCGGACGTCGGTCATTTCATCGAAGCGTTCTGCGCGGCGCAGCACGTCCACCGCGACGACCGGCTGCGGCTCACCCTCATCCTCGAAGAGCTCGTTTCCAACACCATCGTCCATGGACTCGGCGGCGAACAGGATGTGCCCATCGCCGTTCACCTCGCAGTGACGCCCGCCGCGATCACGCTCCGTTACGAAGACTCGGCGCCCGCGTTCGATGTCGCCGCCGCGCTGGCGAACGCGAACGATCTCCTCGACGCGGACTTGGACGCGCGGCCGGTTGGGCACCTCGGTTTGCACCTGCTCGCGCATTACGCCGCCAATGTTGCGTACGTGCGCGACAACGGTCGCAACCGCGTGACGCTCACGCTGCAACGCAGCGACTGAACCTCGCAGGCAGTCGACACGGCAGGGGAGCGCGGCGCTGCCGGTAAGAACACCGGTTGTGTGGGTTTCACGAGTCGGCGAGAGGTTTCGAATCGTTGAAGGTGACGACGTGGCATATGCCTTGCGTCGATGCGGTCATCGACGAGGAGGCATTCATGGCGCGCAGCACATTGAACACAACGGGGGAAAGCGATCCTTCGGTGCGCAAGGGACACGGTACGGGTGCGCTCGGCCCGAGTGATTCCACCGACAGCGGCAGCGATATCGTCGGAGGGCCCGGGCTCAATCGCGACGACGGCCTGCCATTGCAGGGGGGCACGACGTCCGATCCCGATGTCGACGGGCCAGGCGCCACGGCGGGCCCGGACATCGGCGACGCCGATCTCGACAGCGATTCCGATCGCTTCGGCACGGGCGAGCGAGGCGCGGCGGGTCGGGACTCCACGGAGGCCGTGGACGAAATCCTATCCGAGGATCCGGCGGACGACGGTGACGACATCGAGGCTATCGACGAGGGCCTTCCGAACCGGGAAGCGCTCGACGTCGAGTCGGACGACGATCCCGAACAGGAAGTGGAGGCGGCCGAAACAGTCGATAAGCGCGCGAACATCAACGGCGCGGTTCGACAACGCCCCCGTCGTTAGCACGCTTCCGACCTGCGGCAAATGAGGGCGCCGCGTGCCCTCGCGGCGCCGGTGCGCGCTTTGCAATATTTGCGCGGTTCGGCGTAACGGTTACACGGCGAATGCCGTCGTGATCGGCCCTCACCCCGATGCCGGCAGAAAACGGTTCCGCAGGCGGGTGCCGTGGACGTTCACCACGAGCCCCGCGAATACGAGCGCAACGCCTGCCGCCTGCGCCGGCGCAAGCGATTCGCCGAGGAACAGTGCGCCACTCGCAAGGCCCGTCACGGGGATCAGCAATGCGAACGGCGATACGAGCGCGGTCGGATAGCGGTGGAGCAGGCGCGCCCATGATGCGAACCCGAACAGGGTCGCGAAGTACGCTAGAAATATCGCGCAGCCCCAGGTGAGCAGACTCGCCGAAGCGACGGCCTGGATCATCTGCGGGCCACCCTCGAACGCATACGCGGCGATCGCGAGTGGCAGTGGCGGGACAAGGCTCGACCAGACGACGAGACCAAACATGTCCTCGTCGTGCTCGCCGGCCGCGTGCTTGGCGACGATGTTGCCGCATGCCCATGCGAATGCAGCGACGAGGACGAGCGCGAGTCCCACGAGCGTCGACGTCATCCCGCCCTGCATCTTGAATACGGCGAGCACGATCACGCCGAGCGCCGCAATGGCGGCGCCGACGATGTTCTCGGCGCGCAAGCGATCGCCCAGGAATACGATCCCGAGTCCGATGGTGAAGAACACCTGGACCTGGATGACGATCGACGAGAGGCCGGCCGGCATTCCGAGCTTCATGCCGAGAAAAAGGAGTCCGAACTGGAAGACGCCGATCGCAAGTCCGTACGCGACGATCGTGCGCGCCGGTATCTGCGGCCGGGGTACGAAAAACACGAGCGGCACGGCGGCGAAGAAGAAACGCAGTGCGGCGAGCGCGAACGGCGGCACCTCGCGGAGGCCCACTTTGATCGGCACGAACGAGAAACCCCACATCGCGACGACCACCACGATCAGCGCGAGATCCCGGAGTGCGATACGCACTTTCATGCTCGAAGCGTAGCATCGAGCGTTGGTCGTGGCCTGCGGGGCGATGGAGAGCATGCTGCACCGCGGCGATATCGCGGCCGCCCCGACACGCGGCATAATGCGCTCCTTCGCCCGTCGACAGGCGCAGCCATCAGACTGGCCCGTCTGTCGGCTGTTTCAACATCCGCAATTTCGATTCGCGCGCTTACGTCCATGCGTAACAGCACCTGGTTCGCCGAAGGTCGATCGCGCGACATCGTCTGCCTCGGTCGTTTCGGTGTCGATTTCTATGCGCAACAGATCGGCGCCCGGCTCGAGGACGTCACGAGCTTCGCCAAGTACCTGGGCGGCTCATCGGCCAACACGGCTTTCGGCTGCGCGCGCCTCGGGCTTCGCGCCGGCCTGATCTCACGCGTTGGGGACGACGGGATGGGACGGTTCCTGGTCGAGACGATCGCTCGCGAAGGATGCGACGTGAGTCACGTCGGGGTAGACCCGACCCGGCTCACGGCGGCGGTCGTGCTCGGCATCAAGGACAAGGACACGTTTCCGCTCATCTTCATGCGCGAGAACTGTGCCGACATGGCGATCGGCGAAGCGGAGATCGACGAGGCGTACATCGCGCAAAGCCGTGCGCTGCTCATCACCGGCACGCACTTCTCGACCGAATACATCGACCGGATCAGCAATCGTGCGCTCGATCACGCGCACGCGCACGATGTACGCACGGTGCTCGACATCGATTACCGGCCGGTGCTGTGGGGGCTCACGAAGCGGGGCGACGGCGAGACACGGTATATCGCGTCGGACACGGTCACCGCGCACCTGCAACGCCTCCTGCCGCGCTTTGACCTCGTCATCGGCACCATCGAGGAATTCAACATCGCGGGCGGCAGCGGCGACATCATCGAATCGCTGTTCGCGATCCGCCGCCACACCAAGGCGGTCCTCGTGGTGAAGCGCGGCGCCATGGGCTGCGCCGTCATCGACGGCCCGATTCCAAAATCCCTGGACGACGCGTTCAATGGCAGCGGTGTGACGGTCGCCGTATTGAATGTCCTTGGCGCCGGCGACGCGTTCTCGTCGGGTTTCCTGTCGGGGTGGGTGCGCGGCGAGGATTACGACGCCTGCGCGCGGTACGCGAACGCGTGCGGTGCCCTCGTCGTGTCGCGGCACGGCTGCGCGCCTGCGATGCCGACGCGGGTCGAGCTCGACTATTTCCTTGCGAATGCCGAGCGCATTCCGCGACCTGACCAGGACGCTACGCTGACACGGCTCCACCGCGTCACGGCGCCGCGGACGCCGCATCCCGAAGTGCTTGCGTTCGCGTTCGATCACCGGCGGCAGTTCTTCGAGCTTGCGCAACAGACCGGCGGCGACGAAGCGCGCATTCCGCGACTGAAGCAAATTTTCGTCGAGGCTGTCGCGGAGGTGGAGCGCGCGCGGCAGCTCGAGGGCCGCATCGGCATCCTCTGCGATGACCAGTACGGCCAGGATGCGCTCAATGCGGCAACCGGACGCGGTTGGTGGATCGGCCGGCCCGTCGAATTGCCGGGCTCGAACCCGCTGGTGTTCGAGCATGGCCGGTCGATCGGAACGACACTGCTCGCATGGCCTGCCGAGCATGTCGTCAAGTGCCTGGTCCAGTATCACCCCGACGATGAAATCGGCAATCGCCTCGAGCAGGAGGCGCAGATTCGTGCGCTGTACGATGCGGTGCAGGCGACCGGCCACGAGCTGCTGCTCGAGATCATTCCCCCGAAGGCGTTGCCGCGCGACGCCGATACCGTCCAGCGTGCGCTGAAGCGGCTCTACAACCTGAACATCTTCCCCGAATGGTGGAAGCTCGAGCCGATGGACGCCGCGCAGTGGCAAGCGGTCGACTCGCTGATCGCCGAGCGCGATCCTTATTGTCGTGGTGTCGTGATCCTCGGTCTCAATGCGGGGATCGACACCCTCGTGAACGGGTTTCGCGACGCGCGCGGAAGCTCCACCTGTCGCGGCTTTGCCGTGGGGCGCACGATATTCCAGGAGCCCACCACGAAGTGGTTCGCGGGCGCGCTGGACGACGCTGGGCTCAGGCGTGCGGTGCGCACGAACTTCGAGACGCTGCTCGATGCGTGGCGGGACGCGCGCGCCGAAGCGAGCGTTGCGCAGAGCTGGGATGAATGCCGCGCCAGCGTGGCGATCGGAAAGGCATGAGCGCGACCGTGCAATTGACGATGGCGCAGGCGCTCGTCCGCTATCTCGCCGCGCTGCGCGCGGAGGGCGACGATGGCGAGGTCCCGCTCTTCGGCGGGGTATTCGCGATCTTCGGGCATGGCAACGTCGCGGGCATTGGCGAGGCACTGTATGCACACCGCGACGTTCTGACGACGTACCGCGCGCATAACGAGCAGGCGATGGCGCACGCAGCGATTGCGTATGCGAAGGCGCACATGCGCCGCCGCATGATGGCGTGCACGACATCGATCGGGCCGGGGGCGACGAACATGGTCACGGCCGCAGCGCTCGCGCATGTGAACCGGCTGCCGGTGCTGCTGCTGCCGGGTGACATCTTCATCACACGCGCGCCGGACCCGGTGCTCCAACAGGTCGAGGACTTCCAGGACGGCACCGTTTCCGCCAACGATTGCTTTCGCCCGGTGTCGCGCTATTTCGACCGCATCACGCATCCGGCGCAGTTGCTGACGGCGCTGCCGCGCGCGATTCGCGCGCTTACCGATCCTGCCCTGTGCGGCCCGGTCACGCTCGCGCTGCCCCAGGACGTGCAGGCGATGGCCTATGACTATCCCGCGGACTTCTTCGAGCCGGCCCTCGTTCGCTTCGAAGGACCGGCGCCGATCGCTGCGGAGCTTGCCGCGGTGGTGTCGGTGTTGCGCACGGCGAAGCGGCCACTCATCGTGGCCGGGGGCGGCGTGCTGTACGCGGGCGCGGCCGAGGCGCTGCGATCGTTCGCCGAACTGCACGGCGTCCCCGTCGGGGAAACGCAGGCGGGGAAGGGTGCGCTTGCGTGGGATCACCGTCTGCAAGCGGGATCGATCGGGGTGACCGGGTCGAGCGCTGCGAACGCACTCGCGCGCGACGCCGACGTCGTCATCGCCATCGGCACCCGTCTCCAGGACTTCACGACAGGCTCGCATTCGATGTTCGGGGACGCGCGACTCGTCAGCGTCAACGTCAATCGCTTCGACGCGCTGAAATGGCGGGGCGTCCCGCTCTGCGCCGACGCTGCGGCCGCGGTGCCGGCGTTGTCCGATGCGCTTGCGGGATGGTCGGCCGACGCGGCATGGACTGAGCGCGCCGAGCAGCTTGCGGACGGTTGGCGGCAAGAGGTGGCGGGTATCACCGGCCATCGCGACGTGGAGCGGCCCTACGAGGGTGACGTCATCGGCGCTGTGCAACGCTCCGCGGCCGATTCGTCGATGCATGACATCGTCGTCTGCGCCGCAGGTACGCTGCCGGCCGAGTTGCACAAGCTGTGGCGCACGTCGACGCCGGGTGGCTACCACATGGAATACGGCTACTCGTGCATGGGTTACGAGATCGCCGGCGGACTCGGTGTCAAGATCGCACACCCGGAGCGTGAAGTCGTCGTGCTGCTCGGCGACGGCAGCTACCTCATGTTGAACTCGGAGCTCGCAACGTCCGTGATGCTCGGGATGAAGCTCGTCGTCGTGGTGCTCGACAACCGCGGCTTCGGCTGCATCAACCGTCTCCAGCAGGCGTGCGGCGGCGCCCCATTCAACAACCTGCTCGAGGATTGCGTGCGGAGCGATCCGGAAATCCCGCGGATCGATTTCGCCGCTCATGCCCTGTCGCTCGGTGCGCACGCGGAGAACGTCGCAAACATCGCTGAGCTCGAATCGGCACTCGCACGGGCTCGTGCGTCAGACCGTACGTACGTCATCTGCATCGAAACCGATCCGCATCGCGCCACCGAGGAGGGCGGCTGGTGGTGGGACGTTGCGGTGCCCGAAGTATCGCCGCGCGCCAAGGTGCGGGAGGCGCGCGAGCGCTACGAGCGGGAACGCGTCAAGCAGCGGCCATGACGCATTCGAACGGAATGAGGGGCCTGCCGGGCATGAGCCTCGACGTGCGAATCGGCATCAATCCGATCTCGTGGAGCAACGACGATCTTCCGTCGCTCGGGGGCGATACGCCGCTCGATGTCGCGCTGGCGGAAGGTGCTGCGATCGGCTATCGCGGATTCGAGCTCGGCAACAAGTTCCCGCGCGAGCCAGCGGCGTTGCGCGGCGTCCTCGGGCGTCATGGTCTCGCGCTCGTGTCCGGCTGGTATTCGGGTCGCCTCGCGCAGCGTTCGGTCGACGCCGAGATCGCGGAGGCCGGCGCGCATCTGCGGTTGCTGGCCGAGTGCGGCGCGACCGTCATGGTGTATGGCGAGGTCGCGGACAGTATCCAGGGTGCGTCCGTCCCGCTCTACAAGCGCCCGCGGTTCGCGCGCGCGACGCAGTGGCGCGAATACGGCAAGCGGATCACCGCCTTTTCGCGCTACACGCAGGAACACGGGGTACGCCTCGCTTATCACCACCACATGGGAGCGTATGTCGAGACGCCCGCCGACGTCGATCGACTGATCGACAACGTGGGCGACGAAATGGGCCTGCTTTTCGACACGGGCCACATGACGTTCGCCGGGGGCGATCCCGTTGAAATGCTGCAGAAGCATGTGCGTCGCGTGTGTCACGTGCACTGCAAGGACGTTCGTCCCCCGGTGATTGCAATGGCGCGCAATCGCGACTGGAGCTTCCTGGAGTCGGTCATCAACGGCGCCTTCACCGTTCCGGGCGACGGGGCGGTCGATTTTCGCGGCGTCATCGACGTGCTGCGCCGGCATGACTACCGCGGATGGCTCGTCGTCGAGGCAGAGCAGGACCCCGTCGTCGCGCCCGCATACCGCTACGCCGATCTGGGCTATCGCTACCTGTCGCGTCTCGTGCGCAACGGCGCGGCGGTTCCATAGCAAAGGGAGCATTCATGTCTTTGCTCATGAAGGCGCACCGGACGGGGCGCGACATCGTGGAGGTCACGCCGCGATCGGCGGGCTGGCGCTACGTGGGGTTCTCAGCGCATCGCGTTGCGCGGGATGAAGCGATGACCGTCAGTCGTCCCGGCCGCGAGCTCTGCATCGTCGTACTTGGCGGCACCGTCACCATTTCGCAGGGCGATCAACGCTGGCCGAACATCGGCGAGCGGGGCGACGTGTTCGACGACCGCGCGCCGTATGCGCTGTATCTGCCGGAAGGAAGCGCAATCGCGGTGCAGGCCCATAAGAAGGCGGAGATCGCCATCGCCAGCGCGCCGGGACCAGGCAGTGTCGGCAGCCGGTTGATCGAACCGTCGCAGATGAAGCGCTTTGCGCGCGGCAGCGGACTGAATGAGCGCTTTGTCTGCGACATCCTTCCGCAGACCGATCCGGCCAGGCATCTGCTGGTGGTCGAGGTGCGCACGCCGAGCGGCCATTCATCGAGCTATCCGCCGCACAAGCACGACACGGACAACCTGCCGGAGGAAAGCTCGCTCGAGGAAACGTATTACCACCGGCTGAAACCGTCGCAGGGATTCGCGTTCCAGCGTGTCTACACCGATGACCGGTCCCTCGACGAATCGCTCGCCGTAGAGGATCACGACGTCGTGATGGTGCCGCGGGGCTACCATCCGGTCGTCGTTCCCTACGGCTACGAATCGTACTACCTGAACGTGATGGCGGGACCGAAGCGTGAGTGGCACTTCCGCAATGATCCTGCACACGAATGGATGTTGAAGAATTGATGAATCCAACACCAGTTGGCGACATATGAGTGAACGAATGAAGAACGCAAACGAAGCTATAGGGAGAACGCGATGATCGGTGTCGCCTTGTTCGGCGCGGGCCGCATCGGGAAGATTCATGCGGGCAACGTCGCGCGCCAGCCGGACGCGGAGCTCAAATACGTCGTCGACGTCGATGCGGCGGCGGCGAGTGCGCTTGCGCAGCAGCACGGGGCGAAGACGGCGGATGCGCAATCCGTCTTCGCGGATCCGGCGATCCGAGCGGTCGTCATCGGCTCGTCGACCGACACGCACGCGGATTTCATCATGCGCGCGGCCAAGGCAAGGAAGGCGATCTTCTGCGAGAAGCCCGTCGATCTCGAGCTCGATCGTGCGCGGCAATGCGCCGAAGTCGTCCATGCATCCGGCGTCACCTGCCTGATCGGGTTTCAGCGCCGCTACGATCCGACGTTCGCGGCAATCAAGCAGCGGATCGAGCAGGGTGAAATCGGTCAGCCGGAAATGCTGCTCGTGACGAGTCGCGATCCCGGTGCGCCGCCCGTCGACTACATCAAGCGGTCGGGCGGCATCTTCAAGGACATGCTGATCCACGACTTCGACGTCTTCCGCTGGATCATGCAAGAGGAGGCAGCGACGGTCTACGCGACCGGCAGCTGCCTCACCGACCCGCTCATCGAGTCCGCAGGCGACGTCGATGCAACCGCCGTAACGATTCGCACGCGCGGTGGACGGCTCGCGCAGATCAACACGATTCGACGCGCCGTCTACGGGTATGACCAGCGCTTCGAGGTGCTGGGCAGCAAGGGGATGCTGCAGGCGGGCAATCATCGGCCTACTGAAGTGACGTTGTGGTCATCGGGCGCCGTCACGATGGACAAGCCGGAATACTTCTTCCTTGAGCGATACCGCGCCGCCTATGCCGCGGAGATGGCGCATTTCTTCGATGTGCTGGCCGGCCGTGCGTCGCCGCGCACCTCGATCGACGACGGCGTCAAGGCGCTTGCACTTGCCGAAGCCGCAACGATCTCCTGGCGCGAAAGGCGCATCGTCGAGCTATGAACCGGCTACGCGTAGGAATTGCAGGACTTGGCCGGATGGGACGGCGGCACGCCGAGAACCTCGCGCGTCGTGTCGCGAATGCGGAACTGGTTGCGGCGTGCGATCCGAGCGCCGACGAGCTCGCGTGGGCCGAGCGCCAGCTCGGGGTCGAGCATCGCTACACCGACTACGCGGCGATGCTCGCACAGCCGGATCTCGAGGCCGTGTTCGTCGTCACGCCGACGACGATGCACGCGCCGCAGATCGTCGCCGCATTGCGGGCGCGCAAGCACGTGTTCTCGGAGAAGCCGCTGTCGCTCGACATCGCGGAGTGCCAGCGCGTCGAGGCGGAAGCGGCGCTGCAGCCCGATCTCAAGGTGATGAT
>JBKPOL010000251.1:0-5776 GCA_046733075.1 Pseudomonadota bacterium
GGTCAAAGGCGCGTTCGCGCAGACGGCAGCGCTCGACAAGGCGGCGTACGAAAAGAGCGGCGGCAAGCCGCAAGCCGCGGGCTTCAACGACAAGAACGCGCAGGACTTGCGGGGCGCTCCCGTTTGGGACGCGCAGAGCTGGACCGAGCGCACGTGATGTGGGCGGGCGATGCGACGCAGCTTCCGGGAAGCAGCATGAACGTCGGTTTCATTGGTCTCGGCACGATGGGCGCGCCGATGGCGCAGAACGTGCTGAAGGGCGGGCATCGGGTCATCGTCGCAGACGTGCAGGCGGCGCCCGTCGACAACCTCGTCGCGCTCGGCGCAACGAAGGGCACGACGCCTCGAGAAGTCGCCGCGGCGAGCCAGATCGTCATCACGATGCTTCCCGATGCGCCGGACGTCGAGCGCGTCGCTTTCGGGCCGGACGGTGTCATCGCCGGCATCCGAGCCGGATCGATCTACGTCGACATGAGCACGATCGATCCCGCGACGACGCGCAAGGTCGGCGCCGCGGTGGCAGCGAAGGGTGCGGCGATGATCGACAGTCCCGTCGGCAAGACGGCCGACGCCGCCGTCGCCGGAACGCTGACACTGATGGTTGGTGGAGCGGTCGATGCCGTTGCACGCTGCCGCCCGGTTCTTGACTGCATGGGGACCGACTTCTTTCATTGCGGTGCGCTCGGCGCCGGACAGACGATGAAGCTCATCAACAACCTGCTCGCGACCGCGGTGTCGGAGGCATCCATCGAGGCGCTGGTCGCGGGAACGAAGAGCGGGCTTGAACTCTCGACCATGATGAGCGTGCTCTCGACGACGATGGCGTGGAACAATGCGCTCGCAATCGCCTTGCCCAAGCGGCCGCTCGCCGGCGATTTCCGCCCGGGGTTCATGCTGAAGCTTGCGCACAAGGACTGTCGGCTCGCATTGGAGATGGTCGAGGGCCTGGGCGTTGCTGCACCCGTCGGACGCGCGGCGCTTGCGAGCGTGGAGGAGGCACTGCATCGCGGCCTGCAGGACCATGACGTGGGCGCCTTGTTGAAGCTCCGCGAGGAGGCCGTGAACGTCGAGGTTCGGTTGCCGAAGCCCTGAGGCGTCGGACCCGTGATGGCGATGACGCGCGATGACCGCAGGGCGGCACTCACGTTGCATGCCGACGACGATGTCGCCGTGGCGCTGCGTGACCTTGCCCCCGGCATCAAACTCGATGTCCGGCGCGGCGATGCCGATGTTCACGTCGTACTGAAGGACTCGATCCCGCTCGGTCACAAGTTCGCACTCGGTCCGCTCACGCCAGGTCAGCGCATTCGCAAGTATGGACAGGTGATCGGCGAGGCGACCGAGCCTATCGATGCGGGCGCGCACGTGCATGTGCATAATTTGGCGAGCCTGCGCGGGCGGCGAGCGCGATGAGCTACGACCCCGCTGCGCAGCGGCGTTTCCCGCTTCGCGACATCGCCGTCTCGCAGCTCGGCGTCGGAACGGCACCGTTCGGAAGTCTTGCGCCAGCCGACACTGATAAGTCGATCGGCGAGGCATTTGCATCGATGCGCGCTGGCGGCCTGCGCTATTTCGACACGGCGCCGTTTTACGGCCTGGGTCTCGCCGAGCACCGCCTCGGCGCATGCTTGCGCTCGATCGACCGACGGGCGATCGTGCTGTCCACGAAGATCGGCCGACTGCTGAAACCGCTGGCGAACGGTCCCTCGGAGGGGGTGCGCGGCGGGCAGCCACCGTTCGAGGTCGCCTTCGACTACAGCTACGAAGGAGCGATGCGCTCGCTCGAGCACAGCCTGCAGCGGCTCGGGACGAATGCCGTCGACATCGTCTTGATTCACGATGTGAACCGCCGCTGGCAGGGCGACCTGGTTGAGCAGCGCTACGCCGAGGCGATGAACGGCGCGCATCGGGCGCTCGTGGAGCTGCGTGCCGCGGGTGTCATCAAAGCCTTCGGCGTCGGCGTGAACGACTGGACGATCCTCGAGCGGTTTGCCGCCGACGGTGACTTCGACTGCTTCATGCTGGCGGGCCGCTACACGCTGCTCGATCACACGGCGCTTCCGACATTCATGCCCGACTGCGCGCGTCGCGGCATTGCCGTGCTGATGGCGGCGCCGTTCAACTCGGGCATCCTGGCGACCGGCGCGACGCCGGGCGCCACGTACTTCTACGTGCAGGCGGAAGCGGAAATCGCAGAATGCACGCGGCGCATCGAGGCGGTCTGCGCCCGACATGGCGTAGCGCTCGCCGCCGCCGCGCTGCAGTTCCCGCTTGCGCACCCTGCTGTCGCGAGTGTCGTGACCGGCATGCGCAGTGCCGCGGAAGCGCGGGCGAACATCGCGCATTGCGCCGCGCCGATTCCCGTCGCGTTCTGGGAGGAGCTCAAGCACGCGCGACTGATCGCAGCGGAGGCGCCCGTTCCCGGCACGGAGTAAGGTGCGCTTGGGTCAAGCGCGGGGCGGCGGGTTGCGTGTGACTGACTCAAAATGGGCAGCGCCGTGCATGGATCGTGCCGCCGCTTCGCACCGCAACCGAAGTCGGGGACATCGAACCGCGGTCTAAGGACCCGCGCCTGCACACCCCGACGGATCGCATCAACGAATGGAGGAGTACGGCATGGCACGAATCATCGGCGGCATCGCGGCTTCGCATACGCCCACGATCGGGTTCGCTTACGACCGCAACAAGCGCAACGATCCGGTCTGGGCACCGATCTTCGACAACTTCGCCCCGCTCGCCGCGTGGCTCGAAGCCAAGCGCCCGGATGTTCTGCTCATGATCTACAACGATCACGTAACGTCGTTCTTCTTCGATCACTACTCGGCGTTTGCGCTCGGCGTCGGACCGGAGTGGCACGTTGCCGACGAAGGCGGCGGCGCCCGCGACCTGCCGCCGATCGAAGGGCATCCACAGCTTGCGTCCTACATCGGGCAGTCGCTGATGTCGGACGAGTTCGACATGTCGTTCTTCCAGCACCGTGCGCTCGACCACGGCTGCTTCTCGCCGCTTTCGATGCTTTGTCCGCACGTGCCCGCGTGGCCCGTGAGACTCGTGCCGCTTGGCATGGGTGTACTGCAGTTCCCGATTCCCAGCGCACGCCGGTTCTACAAGCTTGGACAGGCGCTGCGACGAGCGATCGAAAGCTACCCGGACGATCTCGCGGTTGCAATCGTCGCTACCGGCGGACTCTCGCATCAAGTGCACGGCGAGCGGGCGGGCTTCAACAATCCCGCCTGGGATGCACGATTTCTCGATCTGTTCGAGCACGATCCGGATCAGCTGGCAGCAATGACCATCGCCGAGTATGCCGAGCTCGGCGGACTGGAAGGCGCGGAAGTCGTGATGTGGTTGACGATGCGCGGCGCGCTTTCCGCAAACGTCGAATGCAAGCACCGCAGCTACTATTTGCCTTCGATGACCGGAATTGCCACGGCGATCTACGAAGGCACGGACGAGGCGAGCCCCGCAGTCGTCGAGCGCCAGCGACAGCACGTTGCACGCCAGCTCGCGGGCATCGACCGACTCCCGGGCACGTACCCGTTCACGCTCGAGCGCAGCGTGAAGGCGTTCCGCATCAACGATTACCTGCATCGAATGGTCGAGCCGAGCCATCGGGACGCGTTTCTTCGCGATCCGGAGGCAAGCTTCGCAGCCGCGGGGTTGAGCGAGGAAGAGCGTGACCTGATTCGCCGACGCAACTGGCGCGGCATGATTCACTATGGCGTGATCTTCTTCATGCTCGAGAAGCTCGCTGCCGTGACCGGCGTGTCGAACCTCCACATCTACGCGGCGATGCGCGGCGAAACGCTGGAAGCCTTCCAGCGCACGCGCAATGCGCCGGGCGCCTTGTACTCGGTCGCAGGCAAAAGTGGCGAAACTCTGGGATGGGATCCGCAGACGGGCGCCGGAAGTGGAAGCTGAGGTCGGTACGAGCAGAAGTCAAAGACAGCCGGTTACGATCGCGCCCGTGCTCGGTGTCGCAACTCAACGAGGGTTACAAGAATGCGTCGCTCGCTCTTGCCTGAATTCGTGGAACGGTACGTATCCGACGAGATACCGGTGCAGTCCGAGCTTGCACTGCGCCTGCGCAGGGAGACGAGCACGCTCCCTCTCGCGATCATGCAGATCGGCGCGGATCAGGGCGCGTTCCTGGCACTGCTCGTACGCGCGATCGACGCCCGGCGAGCGATCGAAATCGGCACGTTCACCGGGTATAGCGCGCTGATGATCGCGTCGGCACTGCCGTCCGACGGGTTGCTGATCTGCTGCGACGTCAACGACGAGTGGACGCGCATCGCACGTCGCTACTGGCACGAAGCGGGATTGTCGTCGCGCATCGATCTGCGACTCGCGCCCGCGCTCGACACGCTTGACGCGCTGATCCGAAACAACGGCGCGGGAACGTTCGACTTCGCCTTCATCGACGCGGACAAAACCACTTACCCGGCGTACTACGAGGCGTGCCTGACCCTGCTTCGCAGTGGTGGCATCGTGGCGCTGGACAACATGCTGCAGGACGGCGCGGTCGCCGACCCGAGCGTGCATGATGCGCAAACGGACACCCTACGCGCGCTCAATGCGAAGATACGTGAAGACGTTCGCGTCGATGCGTGTCTGCTTTCTATCGGGGACGGCGTGATGGTGGCACGGAAGAGATAGAGTTTGCTGGGGCGGGCATGGGGAAGAAAGGCAGTTCCATGCACGTTGGATGCCGTCGGCGGTCGCCGCGGTCGCGGCGATAAGAAAAGCCGTTGTGGTTCGTAGGTTATACAGGGAGATGATGATGAGGGCTTTGATTTGGGCGGCGTCATGGGCAATAACGTGGCTGTTCATCGCCCCGATAGCAGTGGCGTTTGACGGTCCCGTCGAGAAGAAGGTGTTCATGCTCGCCACCTACACGACGGTGGGTGGCAAGACGCTCAGGAATGTGCGCGTCGGCTACGAAACGTACGGCACCTTGAACGCCGCCGGCGACAACGTCATCTTCATCCCGCATTTCTTCACGGCGAACTCGCACGCCGCCGGGAAGTACAAGCCCACCGATGCGGCCCCCGGCTATTGGGATCCGATCATCGGTGCTGGAAGGCCGATCGACACGGACAAGTATTTCGTGATCAGCGCGGACGCGCTCACCAATTTAAGCACGAAGGATCCGAATGTCACGACGACCGGGCCCGCGACTGTCAATCCCGATACCGGCAAACCGTACGGCATGACGTTTCCAGTCGTCACTTATCGTGATTCCGTGCAGGTTCACAAGGCGCTTGTCGATTCGCTCGGCGTGAAGAAGTTGCACGCCGTGGCCGGCGCGTCGGGCGGGTCGATCCAGGCGATGGAATGGGCGGCTGCCTATCCCGACTTCGTTCCGCGCGTCGTCCACGTGATCGGCCCCGGCTTCGACATTTCACCGTATGTGCTCGAAATGCTCGACGTCTGGGCGCTCCCGATTCGGCTCGACCCGCGCTGGAACAATGGGGACTACTACGGCAAGGAGGAGCCGGTAGCGGGAACGGCGCAGGCGCTGAAGATCATCACGATTACCGCGCGCGCGCACGGCTGGGCAGAGAGGACGTTCGGCTACAAGTGGGCCGATGCTGCCAAGAATCCTGGTGCCGAGGTGACGAACCTGTTCTCGATCGAGGATACGCTGAACCAGGCGGGTGCCGCGCGCGCCGCGTCGGTGGACGCCAATTCGCTGATTTACACCGCCAAGGCGAACCAGCTGTACAACCTCGGTGACGACGTGAGGAAGATCAAGGCCAGAATCCTGTTCGTC
>JBKPOL010000252.1:0-15784 GCA_046733075.1 Pseudomonadota bacterium
CAGCCATCCGGGCGCTGATCAAGCAGCTGATTGCCGCGGAGGACGCCAAAACGCCGCTCACCGACAGCAAGATCGCCGACATGCTCGGCGAGCAGGGCATCCTCGTTGCTCGCCGCACGATCGCGAAGTATCGGGAAGCACTGCAGATTCCGCCGGTCAACATGCGGAAGGCGCTCTGAGCATTCGTCAGGGCGGATGACGTTGCCAGTCGCGACCCGCCGTCAAACCGCTCGCGGCCCCTCCCGCCGCTCTTTCCCAGCCGGTGCATGTCTCAAAGCTGCGCTGGCTCGCCGTTTGCATGTGTGATCGGCACGTCGCATTACGTCGTTGCCGCCGCAGCTCGCGTCCCTGAAAGCCACGAAGGAGAGCCCGATGAATCTGAACCTCACTGGCCACCATCTCGAAATCACGCCGGCGATCCGGGCGTACGTCGTCACCAAGCTCGAGCGCGTCACCCGTCATTTCGATCATGTGATCGACGTCAACGTCGTGCTTTCCGTGGACAAGCTGCGACAGAAGATCGAGGCGACCGTCCACCTGAGGGGCAAGGACATCCATGTCGAAAGCGTCGACCCGGACATGTACGCGGCGATCGACGCGCTCGCCGACAAGCTCGATCGCCAGGTGCTGAAGCACAAGGAACTCGTCAAGAATCATCGCTGCGATACCGAAGCCATCGAGCGCGCGGCCGTCGGGTCGAGTCCCGAAGGAAGCGGTTAGCCGCCCGCAAATCCGTATAATCGGCGGCGCATTTCCCGGCGAGTGAAAGACATTCGCCGGTTACCTGTCGGATGCAGGTTTGGACGGGCGGGCGATCGGCCCGCCGCCTGGCATCCGCGCCACCGCGGAACAGCGCTCGTCAAAAACGGATGAATCAGATCGCCGCCTTGCTGCCGGCGGCCAACATCATCGTCGATGTCGACGTCGCGACGAAGGCGCAGTTCTTCGCCGCCATCGCCGATGTCTTCGAACGCAGCGCGGGACTGCCCCGCGCGGGCGTCGCTTCCAGCCTCGCGGCGCGCGAGAAGCTCGGTTCGACCGGACTTGGCCAGGGCATCGCGATCCCCCACGGCCGCATCCATGGGCTGCGCGAAGCGGTTGGCGCGTTCGCCCGATTGCGTAAGCCCGTTCCGTTCGACGCACCGGACGGCAAGCCCGTCGATCAGCTCTTCGTGCTCCTCGTGCCGGAACATGCAACCGATCAGCATCTGCAACTGCTTTCCGAGCTTGCGCAAATGTTCTCCGAGCGCACGTTTCGCGAACGGCTAACCCAGGCGCCGAGCGCCGCCGCCCTCTTCGACGTGTTTCGCAACTGGCAGTCGGCCGGTTAGGTCAGCACGATGCGCCAGGTCAGCGTCGAACAATTCCTCGAGGACAACCGCGAAAAGCTCGGGCTCGTCTGGCTTGCCGGGCGTGACGGCGGCGACCGCACGCTGGTCGGCGAAAGCGCGCTGCGGCCCACCATCGGTCAGGTCGGCCACATGAACCTGATCCATCCGTTTCGCGTGCAGATCCTCGGCGCCGCCGAACTCGCCTACCTCCGCTCGCTGCCGGAGGGCGAGCTGAACCGCTCGATCAACCGGATGTTTACGACGGAGCTTGCTGCGATCGTCGTCGGCAACGGCGAGCAGGTGCCGCGCCATCTGCTCGACATGTGCAACCAGCATCGAATCGCGCTCGTCACCTCGCAGCAGCCGTCGCCGCACATCGTCGACGTGTTCCGGATCTATCTGTCGCGCGTGCTCGCGCAATCGACGACGCTCCACGGCGTGTTTCTCGACGTGCTGGAGCTCGGCGTCCTGATCACCGGCGCATCGGCCATCGGCAAAAGCGAGCTCGCGCTCGAGCTGATTTCGCGCGGCAATGGATTGATCGCCGACGACATCGTGGAGCTGTACCGGATCTCGCCCGATACCATCGAAGGTCGCTGTCCCGAAGTGCTGCGGGACTTCCTGGAAGTGCGCGGCATCGGCATCCTGAACATCCGGACGATCTTCGGCGAAACGGCGGTCCGGCCCCACAAGTTGCTGCGGCTCATCGTGCATCTCGAGGATCACGGGAACGAGGCGATCTCCGACCTCGATCGGCTCCAGGTGAATGCGACCTTCCAGGAAGTACTGTCGGTGCCGGTGCGCAAGGTGACGATTCCCGTCGCCGCGGGACGCAACCTCGCCGTGCTGGTGGAGGCCGCGGTGCGCAATTTCGTGCTCAACCAGCGCGGGATCGACAGCACCAAGGAATTCATCGAGCGCCAGCAGAAGCTGATGAACGAGGGATAGAAAGGACGCGTGGACCTCCTCCTCATCGGCGGCGTGTCGGGATCGGGGAAGAGCGTGGCGCTCGCCGCTTTCGAGGATGCCGGCTACTACACGGTCAACAACCTGCCCGTTCCCCTCATCGTCGAAGCCGCCGATTACCTGGCGAACTCGGCACAGCAGCGCGTTGCGATTGCGCTCGACGTCAAGACGGGCCCCGGGCTGCCGGGACTCGCCGACGCGATGGCCGCGCTCGGCACCCGCGGCTGGAGCGTACGGTTCATCTACCTCGACGCGACGGTCGAAACGCTCGTCAAGCGCTTTTCCGAGACACGCCGTCGCCATCCGTTCTCGAGCGACGACCGCACATTGACCGAGGCGATCGAGTATGAGCGCGACCTCGTTGCCGAGGCGCGACATCTCGGAATGACGTTCGACACTTCCGAGATCGCACCCGCGGCGCTACGCGCGTGGATCAAGGATTTCGTCTCGGTCGATGCGTCCAAGCTGACGCTGCAGCTCGAATCGTTCGGGTTCAAGCACGGCCTGCCGCTCGACGCGGACCTCGTGTTCGATGCACGCTGCCTGCCGAACCCGCACTACGATCCGGCGCTTTCACCGCTGACCGGCAGGCACGCGGACGTCGTCGCGTTCCTCGAGTCGATTCCGGAAGTCGAGCGAATGTATGGCGACATCTACCATTTCATCGCCAGTTGGCTGCCGGACTACGCGCGGGACAACCGCAATTACTTGACGGTCGCTATCGGCTGCACCGGCGGGCAGCACCGCTCCGTCTACCTGATCGAGCGGCTCGCGCGGCAGTTCTCGCCGCGCTACCAGGTGCTCGTGCGTCACCGCAACATATCCCTGGCCGATCGGCGCCTCGTCACGCTGCCGGTGCAGGACGAGCGGCGCAAGAGCGAGTGAACGGATCGACTTCCGCTGTCGAACGCGGCGCGCCCCGGCGGTTGACGCTCGCCTTCACCGGCGCCTCCGGTCTTCCCTACGGACTGCGCCTGCTTCATTGCCTGCTCGAGGCCGGCGTTGCGGTCGATCTCGTCTATTCGACCGCCGCGCAACTCGTTGCACGACAGGAATGCGATCTCACGCTGCCTGCGCAGCCGCGCGAGGCGACGCGCATCCTCGCCGAACGTTATGGTGCGCGCGACGGTCAATTGATCGTGTACGGCCGGGAGGACTGGCTCGCGCCGATGGCATCGGGCTCGAATCCGGGAGATGGGATGGTGATCTGTCCGTGCACGATGGGAACGCTTGGCGCAATCGCGGGTGGCCTTGCGGATAACCTGATCGAGCGTGCTGCGGACGTGATGCTGAAGGAGCGCCGCCCGCTTGTGCTCGTGCCACGGGAAACCCCGCTGTCGGCGATCCACCTCGAGAACATGCTCAAGCTGGCGCGCGCCGGCGCGGTGATCCTGCCACCCGCAGCGGGCTTCTACACCCGGCCCCAAACGATCGCCGACGTCGTGGACTTCGTCGTCGCGCGGATACTTGACCATCTCGGCGTGCGCCACGCGCTCGCGCCCCGCTGGGGCGCTTCCCGCGAACCACACGCGCCGCAAGCGGGCCAGGCGTGACCACCACCGCACCCGTCGCACCGCACGGCATCGAGTGTGCGCGCCGCGCCCTTTTCCACCGGCCGATGTGATGGCGTCCTGGCGCAACGACCGCCAACCGTGGTCACTGCCGCTCTTTCCGCTGCGCACCGTGCTGTTTCCAGGCGGCCTGCTGCCGCTCAAGGTGTTCGAGAATCGCTACGTCGAGATGACGAAGGCGTGCATGCGTGACGACCGGCCATTTGGCGTATGCCTTATCACGCACGGCGCGGAAGTGGCGCAGCCGGATGGCGCGTCGCCGCAGTTCGAAGCGATCGGAACGCTTGCACGCATCACGAACTTCGACATGCCGCAACTCGGCATCCTGCATCTCCAAACCGAGGGTCTGACACGCTTCAACGTGCAGCGCCATTCGGTGGAACCTTCGGGCCTCGTCGTCGGCGAGGTGATGACGATTGCCGATGAGCCCCGCCTTGCAATGCCTGACTTGTATGTGCCTCTCGTGCGCGTTCTCGAGGCCATTGCCGCGCGCCTCGGACCGCAGAATTTCCCGACCGACGTCCACTACAACGATGCGTCCTGGGTCGGCTATCGGCTGGCGGAGCTTTTGCCGCTGCCGCTGTCGATCAAGCAACGGATGCTCGAGGTCAACGACGCGAATGTGCGCCTGGCTGCTCTGAAACAGTTTCTCGAGCGGCAGGGGCTTGCCTAGGTCGACGTGAATGCGCGCCGCGGTTGTTCGGGGCCGCGCGATATCGAGGAACGTAAGCCCTCATCGCTTGATCGATGAACAAGCAGTCGCCGACTTATAATCGGTGAACGAGATATCGGGCTCTCGAGCAATGGCAGGTCACAGCAAGTGGGCGAACATCAAGCACAAGAAGGCGGCCGCGGATGCGAAGCGCGGCAAGGTCTTCACGCGCCTGATCAAGGAGGTCACGGTCGCCGCGCGGCTCGGCGGCGGTGACGCGAGTGCCAACCCGCGCCTGCGCCTTGCGATGGACAAGGCAATGGACCAGAACATGCCCAAGGACACGATCGAGCGCGCCATCAAGCGCGGCTCGGGCGGCCTGGAGGGCGTGCACTACGAGGAAGTGCGCTACGAAGGTTACGGCATCCACGGCGCCGCAGTGATCGTCGACTGCATGACGGACAACCGCACTCGCACCGTCGCGGATGTCCGGCACGCGTTCTCGAAATACGGCGGCAACCTAGGCACCGACGGGTCAGTCGCTTATCTCTTCAGGCACTGCGGGCAGATGGTGTTCGCGCCGGGAACCGACGAGAATGCGCTGATGGAGGCGGCGATCGACGCAGGCGCCGAGGACGTGTTGACGCACGACGACGGCAGCTTCGAAGTGATCACGCTCCCGGAGGATTTCATCCGCGTGCGCGATGCCCTGGCAGCCAAGCACCTGAACGCGGAATTCGCCGAGATCACGATGAAGCCGCTGACGGAGGTCGAGATGAGCGGCGAAGACGGCCAGCGGATGCAAAGGCTACTCGACGCGCTCGAGGCAATCGACGACGTACAGAACGTCTATACGTCCGCAGTGATCCAGGAAGCATAGCGCCGCATGCGACGCATCCTCGGCATCGACCCTGGACTGCGCGTTACCGGATTCGGAATTCTCGAAATGCACGGCGGCAGGCTCTGCTACGTGATGAGCGGCTGCATTCGCGCGACGGGCAGCAGCCTGCCGGTGCGGCTCGGTGTCATCGTTCGCGACCTCGCGCACGTCATCGCCGAAACGCGCCCGACGGAAGTTGCCGTCGAGAAGGTCTTTGTCAACGTGAATCCGAATTCGACGCTGCTGCTTGGCCAGGCGCGCGGCGCGGCGATCGCGGCGGCGGTGCTCGCAGGTCTTCCCGTCACCGAGTACACGGCAGGACAGGTGAAGCAGGCGGTCGTCGGCGCAGGCCGTGCACTGAAGCCGCAAGTACAGGAGATGGTGCGACGGCTGCTCGCGTTGCCCGGCATCCCCGCGGCGGATGCCGCCGATGCGCTGGCCGCCGCAATTTGTCATGCCCACGCATCAACGGGCGTGGGCGCGCTGGCGCGAAATGGCTATCGGGTACGCAACGGCCGACTGCTGCAATGACGCGCCGGGAATGCAGCATTCGATCCCCGACGTGGCGCATCCAGAATGAGCGCACGCAACCTGTACAATCGAACGCATGATCGGCCGACTCTCGGGCACGCTGCTCGAAAAGAATCCGCCGCAGCTCACCCTCGATGTGCAAGGCGTCGCATACGAAGTGGACGTGCCGATGAGCACGTTCTACACGCTACCGGCGAACGGCGAGCGCGTAACGCTCTTCACGCATCTCGTCGTGCGCGAGGATGCGCACCTGCTCTACGGCTTCGGAACCGAGAACGAGCGGCGCGCGTTCCGTCAGTTGCTGAAGGTCAACGGCATCGGTGCGAAGATCGCGCTGTCCGTTCTCTCCGGTCTGTCGGTTGCCGAGCTGGCGCAGGCGATCACGCTGCAGGAAGCGGGACGTCTCACACGCGTGCCCGGAATCGGGAAGAAGACCGCGGAGCGCCTGCTGCTCGAGCTGAAGGACAAGTTCGGCGCGGATGTCACGCAGTCCACCGGCATCAATCGCGCGCCGCCGGCGACATCGGACATCATGAACGCGCTGGTCTCGCTCGGTTACAGCGAGCGCGAGGCAACGGGCGCCGTGAAGAACCTTCCGGACGGTGTCGCCGTTGCCGATGGCATCAAGCAGGCACTGAAGCAGCTCGCGAAGCCGTGACAGGCCGATCGATTGCGGGCCGCGGGCTCGCACAACGGACGACGACCAAGCGCTGCGCAGAAGATGCGCGCTGACCTACGATGGCGATCGAGAACGACACACTGACGCGAATCGTCGCGGCCGGCCCGGCCGGCACGCAGGAGGAGGCGCTCGAGCGCGCGCTGCGTCCCCGCCGTCTGGACGACTACATCGGGCAGGAGAAGATCCGCGATCAGCTCGGCATTTTCATCGAGGCCGCGAAGCGCCGCTCCGAGGCGCTCGACCATGTCCTGCTGTTCGGGCCGCCGGGTCTCGGCAAGACGACGCTGTCGCACATCCTCGCCTACGAGCTCGGCGTGAACCTGCGCCAGACGTCCGGACCGGTGCTCGAACGGCCCGGTGATCTTGCCGCGCTGCTGACTAATCTCGAGCCGCGCGATGTCCTGTTCATCGACGAGATTCACCGGCTGTCGCCCGTCGTCGAGGAAATCCTGTACCCGGCGCTCGAGGATTTCCAGATCGACATCATGATCGGCGAAGGTCCGGCCGCCCGGAGCGTGAAGATCGACCTGCCCCCGTTCACGCTCGTCGGCGCGACGACGCGCGCGGGGATGTTGACCAATCCGCTGCGCGATCGCTTCGGCATCGTCGCCCGGCTCGAGTTCTATACGCCCCAGGAGCTGACGCGAATCATCACGCGCTCGGCACAGCTGCTGTCCATTCCAATCGCGCCCGAGGGTGCGCTCGAAATCGCGCGACGCTCGCGCGGCACGCCGCGCATCGCAAACCGGTTGCTGCGGCGCGTCCGCGACTATGCCGAAGTTCGCGCGGACGGCGACGTCACCCTCGCCGTCGCCGATTCGGCCCTGTCGATGCTCGACGTCGACGTGTCGGGTCTCGATGTCATGGACCGCAAGCTGCTGTCCACGGTGCTCGACAAGTTCGGCGGCGGCCCCGTCGGGGTCGACAATCTCGCGGCCGCGATTGGTGAGGAACGCGATACGATCGAGGACGTGCTCGAGCCGTATCTGATCCAGCAAGGCTTCCTGCAGCGGACCTCGCGCGGGCGCGTCGCGACGGCGCTCGCTTATCGCCATTTCGGCCTGGCTACGCCGGCCGCGAGTCCGGACCTCTTTCCGGGCCCGTGAGACGTTGACCCGCATCAGCTTCCCGATCCGCGACATTCGCGCCCTCGCATCCGCGCATCACCGTCGCGCGTCCCGAATGGCCCCCTGCTCACGCGGGGCGCGATCTGGACGCGTTGACGCACCCGCTGCCGTCATCCAGATCGCCCCTCGCATGCCCTCCTCGACCATTTCGCCCGCGTGAACGTCCACACCGACCTTTCGTTCCTGACGCTGATCGTCCATGCGTCCGTCGTCGTGCAGGCGATCATCGCGCTGCTCGCGCTCCTGTCCCTCTGGTCGTGGTGGCAGATTTTTCTCAAGATGTTCCAGCTGCGGCGCATGTTGCGCGACACCGACTCCTTCGAGGACGAATTCTGGCAGGGCGGCAATCTGGAGACGCTGTACCGCCGCGCGGGACAGGTGCGCGTAGGCGGAGGCCTCGAGCACATCTTCACCGCGGGGTTTCGCGAGTACTCGAAGCACCGCAAGCAGGGCAGCGAATCGGCGGTTACGCTCGACGCAGCGAGGCGCGCGATGAGAGCCGCGTATCAGCGGGAGATCGATGCGATCGAGGCGCATCTCGCCGGTCTCGCAACGGTCGGCTCGGTATCCCCCTACATCGGCCTGTTCGGTACCGTGTGGGGAATCATGAATGCGTTCCGCGGACTCGCCAATGTCAGCCAGGCGACGCTCGCAAACGTTGCTCCGGGTATCGCAGAAGCGCTGATTGCAACGGCGATCGGGCTCTTTGCGGCCATTCCGGCCGTCGTCGCGTACAACCGCTTCACGCACGACGTCGATCGCCTCGCGGTTCGCTTCGAGACGTTCATCGAGGAGTTCTCGAACATCCTGCAAAGGCAGGCCTGACCGATGCGCCGCCCCCGCAAACCGATCAACCAGATCAATGTCGTGCCGTATATCGACGTGATGCTGGTCCTGCTCGTGATCTTCATGGTCACGGCACCGCTGATTGCGCCGGGGGAGATCGAGTTGCCGTCGGTCGGCAGCAAGCTCACGCCCGCGGTCAATGCGCTGAAGATCCGGCTCAATCCGGACAAGTCGATCGTGCTGACGGACGAATCCGTCAAGGACTTCCGGCCGGTCCGCGTCTCGCGCGACACGCTCGTGCAGCAGGTCGTCGCGATCCAGGCCGGACGCGAGCAGCCCGTGGTCATCGACGCTGACAAGGGGTCGCGCTACGAAGACGTCATTGCCATCCTCGATCAGCTGCAGCAAGGCGGGGTGAAGCGGGTCGGGCTGCTCGCGCGCCCGACGCCCTCGTAGATCCGATGCTCGCGTTCACGTCAGACCGACCGGCACGCGCCGAACAAACGCGCGGCAAGTGGACCGCGCTGATGCTCGCGCTATTCGTCAACGTGCTGTTCGTGGCGGTGCTCGTGTTCTCGGTGTCGTGGCAGAACCGCAAGCCGGAAGCGGTGACCGCAGAGCTCTACGCGCCCGTCCCGCCACCCGCGCCTCGGCCAAAAGCGCGCCCGGAGCCGCAACCGCAGCCGCCCAAGGTGGAGCCGGAGCCGCCCAAGGCGGAGCCGCCCCCGGCGCCCAAGCCACCTGCGGTGGAGCAGCCCGATACGCGTGAAGCGGACATCGCGCTCAAGGCGAAGCGCGAAGCGGAACGCAAGCAGCAGGAACAGGCCGAGCGCGAGCGCGCACAGCGCGAGCAGGCGCAGCGGGAAGAAGAGCGCAGGGAAGCGGAGGCGAAGCGCCTTGCCGAAGAGCGGCAGCAAGCGGAACAACGCCAGCGTCAGGCGGATCAGCTGGCTGCGATGCGCGCGCAGGCGGAGCAGGAAGCACGCGTGCGCGCGGCGGCCGAGCGGGAATCGCAGATGCGCGCACAGGCGGAGCGCGAGTCGCAGTTCCGCGCGCAGGCCCAGCGCGAATCGCAAATGCGCGCACAAGCGGAACGTGAATCGCAACTGCGTGCGCAGGCCGATCAGGAATCGCGAATGCGTGCGGCGCAGGCCGCGGCCGGTGCCGCGCGCAACAAGGCGCAACTCGACTGGATTGACAAGATCAGAGGCCGCATCCGCGGCTACATCAACCTGCCGCCCGACATTCCCGGCAATCCCGAAGCGATCTTCGACGTTGTCCAGTTGCCAACGGGCGAGATTATCGAAGTGAAGCTGCGCAAATCCAGCGGGGTTCGTGCCTATGACGACGCCGTCCAGCGGGCGATACTCAAGGCATCGCCGCTGCCGAGGGCCGTTCCGGCGGAGCTCTTCCAGCGCAACCTCGAACTTCGCTTCCGCCCGCTCGATCAGTAGGCGGATTCGCTGTTTGCAACTGTGCCCGGCAGGACCCGCGCAGAGCAATCGGACTTACTGATCCACGGCGCGATGCAGGCGGGTGACGAGCGTCGCGTCAGGCGCGCCCGAGCTTTTCCACGACCTGGATCGCGACCCAGCTCCAGTCCGCGCGCTGCTCGACTAGCTGGCGCAATGCGACCGTGTAGATCGAGCGTCCGGTCATCAAAATGACCTTGCGTCCTTCGGCGTATTCCTGGGTCGAAACGATCACCGTCTTGACGACGAGCGGCTTGTCCGGGCGCGAGGGCGGCGGCAGGTAAAGCGCGTCGATGCGGGGGCCAAGCATCGACGAATCGAAGCCGTTCACGACGATGCCCATGCCTTCCTTGACTTCGCGCTTCGCATGCAGCGTCACGGGCACGACGCGCTCGGCGATGATTGAAACTCCGGCCTCGAGCTCGTCGGTCGAAAGCTTGTTCAGGCGTCGCACGACGCCGAGTACCCACGCGGAACAGTCCGACTGGCGCACGGCGACGAGCGCACCAAGCATCAACGCCTGCCCGGCGCCGCTTGCGGCATAGATGCGCAGGCCGGCGACGCTGCGATCCTTCACCTGCCATATCGGATCGGGAAACGCCGCAAGGCTTGCGGACAGCGTATCGGCCTCGTCCGGCACGTCCTTCTTCATTCGAATCGGGCCCGCCACCGCATAGACCTCGATCTGCTCGTTGCCGCCGACCGTGTCCGCCGCGCCCGCCACGCTTGGCGGCTTGGCGAGCTCGTGCTGGATCCGCGCAAGTCCGATCCGAACGCGCGCGGCGACGACACAGGGCGTCCGTGGATCGCGGCGCATGTCCGTATTGAGGTTCGGCGCAATCGCCGCACGTGCCTTTTCAAGGATCAGCGCACGCTGCTGGTTGAGCGGGCCGACAGGTCCCTGGTCCGTTTCCTCGGAGTGTCGAAGCGCGGCGAGCGTCATGTCGAGCTGCTCGGCCAGATGGGTCGTATCGAGATACCGAAGCATCGCACCCGCGTCCTGGCCGGTGCGCCGCGCAAGTCCCGAACGTCCGGCCAGGTCCACGAAGAAGCCTTCCATCGTCTTCGGCAAAGCAACGAGCTCGAGCTTGCGGCTCCAGCTCCGAATTTGCATGGCGGCCCAGTCGAGGTTCGCGGGCGACAGGTTGCCGCTGTTCAGTTGATGAACCAGCAGCACGAACACGTATTCCTGCTCGACCGTCCATTGCGTGCCACTACCGTGATCGCCGCCGAGCGACGTCGGAACGCGCTCCACGCCGAGCTCGCTTGCGCGCATGAACGCGCGATGGATCTCCACCCACTTCGCGGGTATCCACCGTTCATGCCGGCAGACGCGAAGCTTGGCATCCGTGCCGTAATAATGAATGAGACGAGCGAAGAGAACCGGCACGTGGCCTTTCCAGCGACCGAACGCGGAGGGCGCCAGTGCGGATTCGAGCACCGTTTGATACGCTCCGATGAAGCCTTGCGTGAGGTCGAGGCTCGCCTGCCAGATGCGCTCCGATACCTTAGGCGCGGATTCGAGGCTCTCGACATACTGCTTGAACAGTTGCCGACGATCCGCACCGAGCGCGGCGTCGGTGTACTGCAACGCCTGCGACCGCGCGAAGTCTATCGGCCGGCGGGACTGCCGCATGCCTTCGAACGCGCGCACCACGAATTGCTGGCGGGCGACGATATCGAGCGAGGGCAGCTCGTGTAACCATGCCGCGGCCGATTTCGCCGAAACCATCGGATCGCCGGCGTCGCGCACGCTGGGATTCAGGAATGCGAACATGGCGTCAGCTAAAATGTGCGAACAGCCGCTTTTCAGCGGATGTCGTCGCAGTTGTTCCGCGCGCTTTCAAAAGGGTCCCCGTTGATGTCCGTTCCACGTTCATCGCCGCAATCGCGGCGCAACGCTCTTGCGTCGCTCGCTTTCGCGGCTGCGCTTTGCGCAGCGTTCGTGTCCCCGCAAGGGATGACACAGCAAACCACTCTCGGGCAAGGAAACAGCAAGTTGGATGCCACATCGACCGATCTACAGAAAATTGATGTTAAACAGGGGACTGGCCAAGAGGCAACCCAAGGCAAGGCGGTTGTAGTCCACTACACCGGCTGGCTCTACGACACATCGAGGCCCGATTCGCACGGCGCGAAGTTCGACAGTTCGCGCGATCGCGGCGTCCCGTTCGGCTTCGTGCTCGGCGCAGGTCGCGTGATCAAAGGCTGGGACGAAGGTGTTGCAGGCATGAAGGTGGGAGGCCAGCGCACGCTCGTGATTCCCGCGCGTCTTGCGTACGGCGAGCGCGGCGCTGGCGGCGTGATTCCACCCAACGCAACGCTGATATTCGACGTCGAATTGGTCGAAGTGAAGTAGACCTGCGGCCGATGTCTCCAAAGATGCGCCCGCGCGAGTCGCGTGCCGCGCCGAAGCGGCGCGTCGACTATCGAGCACCTGCGTTCCTGATCGACGAAGTCACGCTCGAGTTCGATCTCGATCCCGACGCCACAGTCGTCACGTCGACGCTGACGTTCCGGCGCAACGCGGCTGCGCAAGGCAAGGACCGGGGCGCGCCTCTCACGCTCGACGGCGAACAGCAGGAGAACGTCCGCCTCGCACTCGACGGCCGCGCGCTCGGCGCGAGTGACTACGAGCCGACTGCATCGGGGCTCACGATCCTTAAGCCCCCCGAGCGCGGAACGCTGAAGATTGTCTCGACGAACGCCCCCTCGCGGAACGCCGCGCTCGAGGGTCTGTACATCTCGTCGGACATGTTCTGCACGCAGTGCGAGCCCGAAGGCTTTCGCCGCATCACTCATTTTCCCGATCGTCCGGACGTGCTCGCGCGCTATTGGGTAACGATCCGCGCTGACCGCAAGCGCTATCCGACACTCCTGTCGAATGGCAACCTCGTCGCGTCCGGTGATGTCGACAAGGATCGCCACTACGCGACGTGGCACGACCCGTATCCCAAGCCGACTTACCTGTTCGCACTCGTCGCGGGCGACCTTGCAGCGCTCGAGGATTCGTTCCTCACGGCTTCAGGAAGGTGCGTGGCGCTGCGGATCTTTTCTTCGCCGCAGAACCTGCCGCGGTGCCGTCATGCGATGGATTCGCTGAAACGCGCGATGCGCTGGGACGAAGCGCGCTTCGGGCGCGAATACGATCTCGACACGTTCATGATCGTCTGCGCGGACGACTTCAACTTCGGCGCGATGGAGAACAAGGGTCTCAACATCTTCAACAGCCGGCTCGTGCTCGCCGATCCAAAGATGGCCACCGACGTCGACTTCAAGTCGATAGAAGGCGTCGTCGGCCATGAATACTTCCACAACTGGACCGGCAACCGCGTTACGTGCCGTGACTGGTTCCAGCTGTCCCTGAAGGAAGGGCTCACCGTTTTCCGCGACCAGGAGTTTTCGGGCGAGCAGGGTTCGCGGGCCGTGGAACGGATAGGCGCCGTCGATTACCTGCGGCGCGAGCAGTTCGCCGAGGACGCAAGTCCGCTTCGCCATTCGGTTCGCCCGGACGAGTATCGCGAGATCAACAATTTCTACACTGCAACCGTCTATGAAAAGGGCGCGGAGCTGATCCGCATGCAGCACACGCTGCTCGGCCCGGAACGGTTTCGGCGCGGGATGGACCTGTATTTCGAACGACACGATGGCCATGCGGTGACCTGCGACGACTTCGTGCAGGCCATGCAGGACGCGTCCGGCGTCGATCTCGGACAGTTTCGAGCCTGGTATTCGCAAAGTGGAACGCCGGTTCTCGTCGCGCGCGGATGCTATGACGAAGTGGCTCGTTCGTACGTGCTCGAGATCGAGCAGCGGCTGTCGGAAGATAGCGTTGAATTGCGTCCCGATCCACTGCATGTGCCGCTCGCCGTGGGACTCGTCGATGCTCGCGGCGCCGATATGCCTCTGCGGCTCGCCGACGAGCGTCAGGCGAGCGGGACCACGCGTGTGCTCGAGGTAACCGAGCGCGCGCAGCGTTTCGAGTTCATCGACGTGAATAGCGCGCCGGTGCCGTCGCTGCTGCGTGGCTTCTCGGCGCCCGTCAAGCTGCTCTTCGATTACAGCGACGATGCGCTTGCGCTGCTCGCGTCTCACGACGCCGACGCGGTCAACCGCTGGGACGCGGCGCAGCGCTGTTTCGTCAACGCGGTCCTGGGCAGCGCGAAGGCGCATCGGACGCGGCGAGCGCTGGAATTGCCGCCGCTCCTCACGCAGGTGGTGCGCACGCTGCTCGCCGATGAAACGGTTGATCCGGCGTTACGCGCGCTCGCACTCGCGATGCCCGATGCCGCCTATGTGGCCGTTCTCGAACCTGCGATCGATCCGGACGGTGTAACCGCCGCAAGCGTGCACCTGCAGAAGTCGCTGGCGCGCGAGCTGCGCGCCGAATTCGAGCAGGCGTATCTAGGTCACCGTCTCCGCGATCCCTACGCGCCCACACCGGCCCAGGCGGGAGTGCGAAGCCTATCGAACCTGTGTCTGCATTATCTCGGCGCCATCGACGACGATGCGGCACACACGCTCGTGCGCCGACACTACGAGGCCACGAACAACATGACGGACGTTATCGCAGCGCTCGGCGCCCTCCGGGATTCGCAATCCACGACACGCGATGCGCTGTACTCGCGCTTCGAGAACACCTGGCGCGACGAGCCGTTGGTGCTCGACAAATGGTTCGCGCTCCAAGCGCGCAGCTTGCGCGACGATACGCTCGCGACGGTACGCGCGCTGATCTCGCATCCGCGCTTCAATGCCCGCAATCCGAATCGCGTGCGCTCGCTGGTCGGCGCATTCGCGCTCGGCAATTTTACGCGCTTCAACGCCGTCGACGGTTCGGGCTACACGTTTGCCGCGGAGCAGGTGCGCACGCTCGATCCGATGAACCCGCAGCTTGCGTCGACGATCGCCGGTGCGTTCAGCCTGTGGAAGCGTTTCGCCGAACCGCGCCGGACGATGATGCGCCAGTGCCTGGAGCGGATCGCGCGAACGGATGCGCTGTCGCCGGACGTAAGCGAGATCGTCGCGCGATCATTGCGGTAGCCACTTGGTGTGGCCCTCGCCGGCCGCTCTCCGCTCGGCCTCCTTGTTGCTCGGTGGGGGCCGTCGCCGGCCGCTCTCCGCTCGGCCTCCTTTGTGCTCCCGAAGTGAATTGGGACGCAAGCGCGTCGGCCCCCTGCGACTCGCGCACCGCCGCGCCCTTCGGGCCTCGGCTCGGCTACGCCTCGCCCGGTGCGCTCATCGCTACCAATACGTCTCGATCGTGATATGCCCCGGCTCCTTGCGTCGGTGGCGCCGCATCCCCCGCGTGCCGAGCACCTTCTGCACATCATCGACCATCGCCGGATTTCCGCACAGCATTGCGTGCGCGTTTTCCGGCGTCAGCGGGATCCCGACGCGCGCTTCGAGTCGCCCATCGTCGATTGCGTTCGGGATGCGTCCGGCCAGCGCTTCGCGATGCACGTCCCGGCTCACCATCGGCACGTAATCGAATGCGCCGCCATGCGCCTTGGCGATGCCCGCGATCTCGTCCCGATACGTGAGCTCCTCGGCATGCCGGACGGAGTGCACGAGCACGACACGGCCGAACTTCGCCCACGGCTCCGGCGTTCGCAGCATCGACAGAAACGGCCCGATTCCCGTGCCGGTCGACAGGCACCACATCGTCTCGGCCTGCGCGGTCTCGCCTATGCTGAAAAAACCGTTGGCGCGGGGCCCGAGCCATACGCTGTCGCCCGTCTCGAGTGTCGCAAGACGCGGTGACAGCGGACCTTCGGGAAGAATGATGAAAT
>JBKPOL010000253.1:0-6990 GCA_046733075.1 Pseudomonadota bacterium
CTCGATTACGACTTCAAAGGCGGGAAGGGATTCGTCGTCGCGCGCTGTCCACTGCGGAACGAAGTGTCGGAGGAGTACGCGGTCACATTCCGCCTGCGCGGTGCAGGTCCGACCAACAGCCTGGAAATCAAGCTCGTCGACGCGACCGGACAGAACGTCTGGCGCCACGTCGAAACCAGTCTCCGGCCGCCTGCACGCTGGAAACGCTTTCGCGTCGACAACCGCCGGTTCGAGTTCGCGTGGGGTCCGGCAAGCGGCGGCGTCCCGAAACATCTAGGGGCGATCGAGCTTGGCATCGTCGCCGTCGAAGGGGGTGCCGGCACGTTGTGGATCAGCGATCTGGGGCTCGAGCATCATGGTTCGCCAAGCTGCGCGCAGGCGAGCGCATCGAGTGCGCTTCCGCACTTCGAAGCGCAGCAGGCCCTCGGCGGGTCCGGCTGGATCCCGCGAGGCGACGATCCGCGTCCGTGGATCGTCGTCGACTTCATCGAGGCGCGAAGGCTCGGCGGGCTGATCATCGATTGGCGGGAGGGGGCACCGGCAAGTGGCTTTCGCCTACGAGCGTCGTCGCGAGGTGAGCGTTGGCGAACGGTATACGGGACAGCGCGCGCGGGCGGCGCACGCAGCTACATCTATTTGCCAAATCTACGGACGCGTCTACTGCGGCTCGAGTTCGACGCACCCTTCGGCGGCGCGGCGTTGGAGCCTCAGTCATTCGAGTTCTCCCGTTCGATCGAGACGTTCTGGTACGGCATCGCGCGGCACGAGCCGCGCGGCTGGTACCCGCGCTGGCTGCATCGCGAACAAACGCTGTGGACTCCGATCGGGACTGCGAACGGCACGCACTGCGCGCTGATGAACGAGGAAGGCGCCGTCGAGATCGCGCCGGGATCGTTCTCGATCGAGCCGATGCTGACCATCGACGATCGGCTCGTGACGTGGGCCGACGTCGGGCTGCGACAGGAACTGTGCGATGGAGTCGTACCCGTGCCGGTTGCGATATGGGAGACGGAAACGTGGCGCCTGCATGTTCAGGCCGAGGCGACGCAGAGCGAGCGCATCCGCGTGGGCTATCGACTCGAGAACCGCTCCAATCGAGCCTTGTCCGCGCGGTTGCTGGTGGTTGTTCGTCCGTTCCAAGTGACTCCGCCGTGGCAGAGCGTCGGCACGGTTGGCGGCGTCAGCCGCATCCATGACGTGACATGGGACGCTGGTGCGTTGCGTGTGGCCGAAACGTGGGTTGTCGTGCCGGCGAGCGCGCCTTCCGCTTTTGCGGCAACCACGTTCGACGAGGGCTTCGTTGCTTTGCATCTCGCCGAAGCCGGTCGCGAGCACGCGCGCAGTCGGGTTCACGATGCATTCGGGTTTGCTTCCGGAGCGCTCGCTTTCGATTTGTCGCTCGAGCCTCTCTCGGTGGCGGTACGCAGCGTGGAATGCTCGCCTGGGAGGGACTCAGTCACGATCGGTGAGCCGGCATTCGAGTGGTCGAACGAGCTTCCGTCAGCGCAATGGTCGGGCTCCAGGTGGGCGACGGATGCGGTTCGCGCCGCGCTCACGGCGACCGCGCACATACTGGTGACGCGCTCGGGTGCAGCGCTACAACCGGGCCCTCGGCGCTACGCCCGTTCCTGGATTCGCGACGCCACTGTCATGAGCGCAGCGCTGTTGCGCATGGGACATGTGGAGGAGGTCGTCGAGTTCATCCGTTGGTACGCACCGCACCAGCGGGCGGATGGGTTCGTGCCCTGTTGCATCGACGGCGACGGACCGGACTGGCTCGTGGAGCACGACAGCCATGGGCAGCTGATCGCCGTGATCGCGGACTGTCACCGCTTCAAGGCGGATGCCAGGTTCCTCGCGGAGTGCTGGCCGTTCGTCGTCAAAGCAGTCGACTGCATCGAGAACCTGCTCGACGAGGATGGTCTGTTGCCTGTCTCCGTGAGCCATGAGGGCTATCTCGCACAACCGGTGCATTCGTATTGGGACGACTTCTGGGCGTTGCGCGGTCTGCGCGATTCGGTGCACCTTGCCCGCGAAGTGGGGGACGGCGGCGCCGCCGCGCATTGGGATGGCGTCGGGAAGCGTTTTGCGTCCGCGGTCTTCGAATCGATCGAGCGGACGCGCGCTGCGCACGAGCTCGATTTCATTCCGGGCAGCGTCGAGTGGGCGGACTTCGATCCAACGGCCACGGCGAACGCGATTGCATTGCTCGACGTCGTCGAAGGCCTCGATCGCAACGCGGTCGACCGTACGTTCGACAGATATCTTGCCGACTGGCGCCGCAAGAGGAGCGGGGCTGTCGAGTGGGTGAACTATTCTCCCTACGAGATCCGCATCGTCGGCGCACTCGTGCGACTTGGGCGGCGCGAAGCGGCGCTCGAGCTGCTGCGGTTCTTCCTGTCGGATCGGCGCCCGCCACCGTGGAATCAATGGCCGGAGATCGCATGGCGCGATCGGCGCGCGCCTGCGCACGTCGGGGATCTGCCGCATACGTGGGTCGCCGCGGAGTATGTGCTCGCGGTCCGGACGCTGTTCGCCTACGAGCGCGCCGGCGATGGAACACTGGTCGTGGGGGCGGGTCTTGCGCCCGAGTGGACGATTGGTTCAGGCCTCCACGTGCGGAAGATGCCAACGCGCTACGGCGCGCTGAGTTTTGCCGCGCGCACCATCGACGAGCATACATTTCGGTGCGACATCGAAGCTGGAACGGAAGCGGGCATCGAGCTTCGGCCGCCGCTGTCAGGGCGTATTACCGGCGTCAGCGTCAACGGCCGTGATCACCAGGATTTCGACGCGCAGTCCGTGTTGATCGCCAGTGCGCCGGCCAAGATCGTTTGTAATGTCGATTCTTCGGAGCTTCTCGGCAACTGAGGCGGTCATCGTCCGACGCTCTTACATGCTGATGCGTTCCGCTGGACCGAACGTCGCGCCCGATTCAGGCGCTAGCTCACGCCGGCGACGCGCTTTACACCGGATGCTTTGGTCATTGAAGGGTTGAAGACGTCGAGCGTCTCGTGGAGAAGCGGTTCCTGCGGCTCCAATGCGCCGGCGTGCGCACGGCGGACGAAATCGAGCACGGAATCGACATCGTAGCCTTCGCGCGCCAGGTCTTCGACGATCCGGAACAGGAGCATGGGCTTCAAGGGTCCATCGGGACACTTGTCGTCCGCCACCTCGAGAAGGCGACCGATGGTCCCGGTGATCGCTAGCAACAAGCGATTCACCTGCTCATCGGTGATGGCCTCGAGCTCGCTTGCGCCGCCTGACCTCGATGGCTGGTTCAGGAGCGCGCCGAGGACCGCCTGCGCACCGTGCTTCTCGGGCAGCGCCTCGTCGAGTTCCTTCAGCATCACCATCGCCACCGCAAGCGCGGAGCGCTTGAGATCGAGGGCCATCCGGGGAACGGCGTTCGGGCGCATGAAGAGTATTCCCGCAGGTACTTGCGATGGCTTTTGCCGGCGCCATCTGGAAGCGTGAGGCGCCGTGCCTCTGAGGTCTACAGAGTACCGATGGGAGCGTCGTCCGCGCAAGTCTTGTCCGGGTTGGATGTCGTTCGCTCGACAAGGGCGTGTCGTTGGCACCACTTATGCCCATGCGCGTCGACCGGTGATGCTCTTCGCGCGACACCTTGATAGTGCCGATGTGCGCGGTCGCCGCTGGACGAAGCAACCCGTCCCAAACGGCTGTTGTCACTACCTCTCTATGCAACCAAGCCGCATATTTGTACGGTATCCTTGCCCTTGGCTCGCGGCTCTCTCCTTACCGAAAATGGACATTGCAAAGAAGCTATCGATCCTCGCGGACGCCGCGAAGTACGACGCGTCCTGCGCGAGCAGCGGCGCCCCGGACCGCGCGTCGACCGGCGAAGCAGGGATCGGCTCGACCAGCCGCATGGGCATCTGCCACAGCTATGCGCCGGACGGGCGCTGCATATCGCTCCTCAAGATCCTGCTCACCAATTTTTGCCTCTACGACTGCCAGTACTGCGTCAACCGTCGCTCGAGCGACATTCCGCGCGCGCGGTTCGCTGCAGAGGAAGTCGTCCAGCTCACGCTCGACTTCTATCGACGCAATTACATCGAGGGACTTTTCCTTTCTTCCGGCATCATTCGCTCACCCGACTACACGATGGAGGAACTGACGCGCGTCGCGCGCACGCTGCGCGAAGTGCATGACTTCCGCGGCTATATCCATCTGAAGACGATCCCCGACGCCGACGAGCGGCTGATCGCCGAGGCGGGGCGGTACGCCGATCGTCTGTCCGTCAACATCGAAATGCCGACGGCGGAGTCGCTGACCGTTCTGGCACCCGAAAAGAGCGTCACTTCGATCAAGACGACGATGGGGCGAATTCGGGTGCGCCGCGACGAGGTCAAGGCAGAGCCGCGGGCCGGCACGTTCGCTCCGGCCGGGCAAAGCACCCAACTAATCGTTGGTGCGGATGCCTCGACCGACCGGACGGTGCTGCAAACGGCCGAAACGCTGTACGGATCGTATCGATTGCGGCGCGTCTATTACTCGGCGTTCAGTCCGATCCCCCACGCTTCGGCGAAATTGCCCACGCGTGCGCCGCCCCTCGTGCGCGAGCATCGTCTCTACCAGGCGGATTGGCTGCTTAGACACTACGGTTTCACCGCCGACGAGATCGTCGTCGATGCGGGCGGAGCACTCGACCTCGAGATCGACCCGAAGTTTGCGTGGGCGCTTGCCCATCGTGACCAGTTTCCCGTCGACCTCAACTGCGCGCCGCGTGAAACGCTGCTGCGCGTGCCGGGGTTGGGCACCCGCAACGTCAGGCGCCTGCTTGCGACGCGCCGACACCGGAAGATTCGCTACGTCGACCTGGTGAAGCTTCGTTGCGACATGACGAAGGCCGCGCCATTCATCGTCACCGTCGATTACCGCCCCATGCGTGATACCTGCGAATCGCAATCGCTGCGGGCGGCGTTGGTGAGCATGCCGCGGCAGCGCGGTCTGTTCGACGACGTTCCCGCGGCTGCTGCGACAAGCAACTGATATGCGCATGTCGTCGCAGCCGGCACCGGAATTCGAAGCCTGGCGCTTCAAGGCGCGTCGGCTGCTCGCGGCTGAAACGCGGCCCGAGCACGCTCATTGGAACGATGCGACACAAGCGTCGCTATTGCAGAAGCCGACCGACGTGGATGTCGGAGGCAACGACGTCGAACACTTGAACGAATGTGAGGTCGCCAAGGCGCGGGTCCGGGTTCCGGCCGGCCTGCTGCAGCTCTTCGAAGCCTGCTCATGTCATCGCGATCCCCAACGCTTTGCCCTTATGTACCGGCTGCTCTGGCGAGCGACGCATGGAGAGCGGGAGCTGCTAGACGACGCGGCGGATGACGACGTCAACATGCTGACGCGGATGGCGAAGGCCGTCGACCGTGACTGCCACAAGATGCATGCGTACGTTCGCTTCCGCGAAATGCCGGCCACGCGAGACACCGGGGCGCATTTCGTGGCGTCGTACACACCTGAGCATCATGTTCTGAGACGCGCGGCGCCATTCTTCGTCGAGCGCTTCGGAACGATGGTCTGGACGATCGCCACACCCGATGGTGCGGCGCATTGGGACCGCGTGCGGCTGTCGTTCCTGCCCGTCGATCCCGCGTTGACGCTGCCGGCCAGCGACGCCAAGGAAGCATTGTGGCTCACCTATTACGAGAGCATCTTCAATCCCGCGCGGCTCAACGTGCGCGCGATGCAGCAGCACATGCCCCAGAAGTACTGGTCCAATTTGCCCGAGGCCGCGCGCATTCCGTCGCTCATCGCGACCGCGAATCGTCGGGCGGGCCAGATGGTGGAAACGGTATCGCTGCGCGAAGTGCCGTTTCGTGGCTCGCCAGGGCGCGCCACGATGGAGTTACGACCCGACAAGCTCACGATCGACGCGTGTCGGCGCTGCGAGTTGTGCGAACGTGCGACGCAGGGCGTTGCCGGTGAAGGGCCGGCGCACGCCGCCCTGATGATCGTCGGCGAACAGCCGGGCGATGAGGAAGACCTGCAGGGAAGGCCATTCGTAGGTCCGGCAGGCAAGCTGCTCCGTGCGGCCATCGCAGAGGCGGGCGTCGCCATTGAAACAGTCTTCCTCACGAATGCCGTCAAGCATTTCGGGTGGGAGCCGCGCGGCAAGCGGCGGATTCACAAGACGCCTGCGCAGAAAAATCTCGCGGCGTGCAGCGTCTGGCTCGACGCTGAAATCACGCGCGTGCGGCCCGACGTGATCGTCGCACTCGGCGCGACGGCTATACAGGCCCTTAGCGGCGAGCGATTGAGAGTCGGCGACGCGCGCGACATGCGCATCACGCATCGATCCGGCGTCCGCGTGATCGCGACCTATCATCCCTCCGCAGTCTTGCGAGCCCAGGATGAGGGCGAGCGCCAGCGGTTGCAGGCGTTGCTCGTCGCGGATCTGGCCAAGGCCTTCGAAAACGAGGCAAAACCACGATGATCAGGTTCGACCAATACGGCACCGCCGGCGACGACCGAAGAGGACGTGCGCGTGCTCGTACCACCATTCCCGTTTCAACGAGGATATTTTATGCGTCGGTTGATTGCATCGTTGTACGTGATTCTCTGCCTCGCGCCTCAATGTGGAGCGGCGGCCACGAAGGGCGCCATCTCCGCCTGTTCGCTTCTGACCAAGGAGCTGGTTACGCAGGTCACGCCGTACGACAAAAAGGCGCTTGACCTGGTCTTGCGCGTTCCCGCGCGCGAGGACGCGGTCGGGCAAGGCGGTTCAGAGTGCAGTTACGGCGGGATCACGATGAACGTCGACGCGTTCGCGCCAACAGCCTTCGAGAGGCTCCGCGATCAAACGTGGGTGCCTTTGCCGAACCTGGGCGATCGCGCGTATTTCCGCGATAACAAGGGGCGATGGGCAGAGGTGTACGTGCTCGCCGGCTCACACGTGCTGACGATCCAGATGGACGTTCCGAACGGGCGCACGGCCGCATCAATCCAGCCCAACGTCAT
>JBKPOL010000254.1:0-3338 GCA_046733075.1 Pseudomonadota bacterium
GCGTGAGACCGAGGATCAGCGCGGAGGCATCGCTGAAGCCCAGGAGCGCGCACCAGAAGATCGTGGCCGGTGCGGTCATGAATACGATGCCGGCAAGACTGATCAGTGACACGATGCCCGATGCGATGTAGGGCCAGACGCGACGTTCGAGCCGCTGCGCAACGACGAGCAGCAGCATCGATGCAGGAAGCTGACCGAGATTGAGCGCGAGCAGCGCGTCATGGATTAGATCCGTTCGGCCCCGGCTTGCGAGGAAAATTGGAAGGAACGCATTGGCGCTGAAGTAGATCGCGTTGACGCACAGGAATAGCACGCCGAGCCGCCACACCAGGCCGATGTGCCAATCCGGCAGCCACTTGCGTGGATGTGCTCCGCTCTCCGAGCGCGGATGCGGCGCCCTGGGCGCGAACGCGAGCACGAGCACCGCGATGAGCGCGATCGGCACCGACCACGCGATCAACGAGTCTCGCCAGTCGCCGCCTACCAGTGGCAGCACCAGCGGCGCGGTGAGCAGCACGGCGAGAATCTCGCCGACCAGGAGGCCGTTGGTATAAAGCGCGGTGCCGAGGCCGATCCGGTGCGGCATCCATTGGCGCACGGTGGTCGGCATGATCGGCTGCATGATCGCAACGCCGGCAGACATCACGATCGTCGTGACGAGCAGCATGGCGAAGTTGGGCGAAAAGCCTCGCAATGCCGATCCTCCGGCCACCAGCGACAGCCCTCCAACGAGCGCGATCGTCACGCCGAGACGCGCGACGAGCAGCGATCCCGCGAGTGCCGCCAGCGCGAACATCGCCGGCGGAATGCTGCTGAGAAGCCCGACCTCCGTGGCGCTCAACCTGAGCTCGTCGCGAATCATCGCGATCACCGGAGGCACGGCGAGGATCGTCAGGCGCAGGCCGTTCCCTGCGAGCCACAGCAGCGTGCCGGCGAGCCACGTCGATGGCACCGTTCGATCGTCAGCCATGAACGGCGGTCGATTGCAGGAGCGTGCTCGCGCGAACGCGGGTGCGCGGGGTTGCGACCTTCTAGTGCCGGCGATTTGTAGCCGCGTCGACGCGTTTCGGCGGCGATGACGCAGCCTTGTCGACCGCTTTGGACGGCGATGCCGCCGCGGTGATCTCACGCTCGTCCACGATGAACGTGACGATGGCGCCGACGAAATGCTCGGCATCCGCAACGAGCTTCTGCGAGAAGTCCGACTTGTACATCGCCTCCATCGATGCGCGATCCTCGAACCAGATCTCGACGACGCCGTCCGGTGTCTGCGTGACGATGGTCGAGCGCAACGGATCGTCCGGATCCGGATTACGGACCGAGAAGCGCACGTATTCGTGCGTCACGTTGATCACGAGGCGCTTCACCGCGGCATGCGAGGCGAGAAGCGGCGCATGGACGTTCGTCCAGTAGTTGGCGAACGCGGCTCATCCCGGGCCGCCGCGTCATCAGCGTCAGTCGCTTGATCATCGAGGGTTGCCTGAAGGTGATGCGCGCTTAGGTGGACTGTAACGGGGGAGCGGTAGTGAACGATAGTGGGTATGGAGCCGCTAGCCTGACAGACACTATCGATTCCCCCGTTACAGCCCACTAAAGCACGCCGTATCGGTCGTAGACGTCCTTGAGCTTCGCGCCCTGCAGCAACTCGTCGCGCGTCGTGTTCTCCCGCGCGACCTTGTCGAATGCGCGCGTTAGCACCTCGTCCTCGATGCGCCTCGGCACGACGACGAGCCCATCGACGTCGCCGAAGATGAGGTCGCCCGGCTCGATGCGGACGCCCGCGCATTCGATCGGCACGTCGATGTCGACGACCTTGCCTCGTCCCTTCGAATCGAGCGGTGCAATGCCGCCGTGGAACACCGGAAAGCGCGCGCTGCGAATGCCCCGCACGTCGCGAACGAAGCCATCGGTGACGGCGCCCGTGGCGCCGCGCGCACGCGCCGCGGTCGTCAGCAGCTCGCCCCACGGGGCAATGCGGCCGGATCCGCCGCAGCCGAACGCCACGACCTCGCCGGGTTTCAAGTCATCGAGGATCCTGATCTCGAGCTCGTACGGGTTCTCGTCGGGTGCGACGTGATAGACGTCGCGGAACAGCCCCGTCCGCGCGAGCCCGGCGAGGACCAGCTCGTCGTCGAGCGGCCGTATTCGCGCGGGCATCGCCTGGTTGCGCACGCCGACATCGTCCAGCACATCGGAAAGTACGGCCGTATAGAGGCGGGTGCGCAGCTCGTCGAGGAACTGCGGATCACCGCGTTTGGGTGCGCGTGCGGTCATGGAGTGCTCCAGGCGAGCGGCTTCGAGGCGATTTCCGAACATCCGGTTTGACATCCATCATCCTAAATCTTAGGATTGGACGCAAGAGCTTTTGCGGCGGCATGCGATGCTCGTTCGAGGAAACCGGCGCGTTCTGAAGGTTGTCGTTTGAAGGTTGTCATCACCGACCACCATTACACCGATATCGGCAATGCGCTGCGGGAGCTGTCCGATGCCGGCTTCGAGTGTGAAGTCGGCGCCTGCCGCGATGAAGACGATGCCATCGCGCTCGGCCGCGATGCGGACGCCGTGATGAACCAGCACGTACCCGTGACGGCCCGGGTGCTCGACGCCTGGCCGCGCTGTCGTGCCGTCGTGCATTTCGGCAAGGGCGTCGACAACATCGATGTCGACGCGGCGACCGAACGCGGCATCTGGGTCGCGAACGTTCGCGACGCGAACTGGGACGAAGTGTCGAACCACGTCCTTGCGCTCGTCCTCGCGTTCGCACGTGGACTGTTCATTTACGATTCCGAGGTCCGTACCGGAAGGTGGAGCTACCGGGCGGCGGTCCCGCGGCATCGACTGGCCGGACAGGTGCTGGGCATCATAGGTCTCGGCGACATCGGGCGCCTGCTCGCGCGGAAGGCGCGGGCGATTGGACTCGACGTCATTGCACATTCTCGCCAGCCTGTGGACGCGGAAGACGTCAGGTTCGTCACCCTGCCCGAACTTCTTCGTCAATCGGACTTCGTGTCCATTCACGTTCCGCTCACGCGCGAAACCGCCGCGATGATCGGCTCGCACGAGCTGTCGCTGATGAAACGCAGCGCGTTCCTGGTCAATACGTCGCGCGGCGGTGTCGTGGATCAGCGCGCGCTCGTCGACGCGCTGCGAGCGGGACGGATCGCAGGCGCCGGCCTCGACGTGACGGATCCCGAGCCGCCGCTGCAGGACGACCCCTTGCTCGCGCTCGACAATGTCATCCTCACCCCGCACGTCGCGTGGTACTCCGAAGAATCGCGGGAACGCGTGACCGTTGAAGCAGCGCGGGAAGTCGTTCGAATCTTGCATGGCTCGCCCCC
>JBKPOL010000255.1:0-2524 GCA_046733075.1 Pseudomonadota bacterium
GCCCTCGACGATCGCCGCGAGCATCTGCGCGGGATCGCGGCCGGCGCCGCAAACGGCGCCGGTGCCGGTGATCACCACGCGCGGGACGCTGCGCGCACCGGCGCTCATCTCGCGTCGTCCACGAGGTCGGGGCTGCGCAGCACGACGCAACTGTTCGAGCCGCCGAAGCCGAACGAATTCGACAGCGTCATCCGTACCTTCGCACGACGCGGCCGCGCGAGCACCAGGTTCAGGTCGCAATCCGGATCAGGCACGCGATAGTTGGCGTTGACGGGCATCTCGCCGTGTTCGATCGCGAGCGCGCAGATGACGACCTCGACGGCACCGGCAGCCGCGATCAGATGCCCCATCGAGCTCTTCGTCGAGCTCACGCTGACGCGCTTCGCCCCCTTGCCGAATACCGCGTGAATCGCCGCGCTTTCGCTGCGGTCGTTCATTCCGGTCGACGTGCCGTGCGCGTTGATGTAGTCGACGTCGTCCGGCGTGGCTCCGGCATCTGCCAGCGCCGCGCGCATCGATTGAATCGGACCGTCGCCGTCCGGCGGAGAATCCGTGATCCGGTAAGACGACAGCGAGTTGCCGTCTCCGGCGAGCTCCGCGTAGATCCGCGCACCGCGGCGCCGCGCCAGCTCCCACTCCTCCAGAACGAGAAAGCCCGCGCCTTCACCAAGCACGAATCCGTTGCGCGTTGCATCGAAGGGCCGGCTTGCACGCTGCGGCGCATCGTTGTCGGCGGACACGGCGGACAACAGGCAGAAGCCGGCGAGGCCGACGGGGCTGATCATCGAGTCGAAGCCGCCGGCCAGGGCACGATCGACCGCACCGCGACGAATGAGCTTGAGTGCCGTTCCGATCGCTTGCCCACCGGACGCGCACGCCGTGTGCACGGAGGTTGCGTAACCCTGGATGCCGAAGCGCCGCGTCAGGAGCGCAAGCCCTGCCGTGCTCTGACTGCGTGCGAACGCACGCGGGTCCGCGGCCGCCTCATCCGAGAGCAACTTGTGCGGATCGATCTCGCCGTCCGGCGCCGAATGCCGCTGGACCGCCGCCAGATCGTCGAAATCTACGCCCATCATTCCGGTTCCGACGGCGCAGCCCCAGCGCGCGCCGTCCTCATCCGTCGGCGCGATGCCCGCGTCGGTCATCGCCTGCTCTGCCGCGGCGAGCGCGAAGCGATGCGAGCGATTCGTGTAATTCAGGTATTTACGCGGCGCGGTAATCATGCGCTCGTCGAAGCCCTTGACCTCGGCGGCGATTCGAGTGGGGAAACCGGAGGCGTCGAACAGCGTGATTGGGGCGGTTCCGTTCCGCGCCTCGCGCAGGGCATCCCACGTAGACGCGACGTCGTTGCCGACGGGCGTGACGAGACCGACGCCGGTGATGGCGACACGCCGGCGGCTCACAAGATGCCTCCCGCGCTGCTCGTCGCGCTTTCCCGCCCGCGCGGCTCGTTCACGGATCCGCGAGCAAGTTCGAGACGGGCGCTTGCGACCGTTCGCCCATCCGTCGCTGCGGACAGCATCGCCTTGACCAAGTCACCGTCGCCCTGCGACAACGACACGGCGATCGAAAGAAGCTGAGACGGGACGATGAACGAGCGCATCTTCACATGCGTCATGCGCACCGGTTGGGGCGTTGCTCCCGCCATTGCCTGGGACTCTCGCGCGAGGTCGACGGCCAGCCGCATCTGCGTGTCGAGCAGCAGCGTCGCGGGAAACACGGGCCGCCGGGGAAAGTGATCGGCGAAGAATCGCGCGCGCGCCGGAACGACGAGGCTTGCAACGATCTCGACGCCCGGCAGCCGTTTGTCGATCTGCACCGGCATCGGCTCGATACCGTGAAAGCGCCCCGGCTCGGCGCCGCCATCGCGAAGCAGCGCCAACCGCTCGCGCATCGCTTCAGGCGCATCGAAATGCGCCACCGGCAACATCGGTCCGAGGCAGTCGACCAACTCGGCGATCGTAACGCCATCGACGCTCGCGCGACCGTTGTAGGCGACCGCGTCGTCGTCGCACGCGAAGAGGTCCGCCTCCAACAGGAGCGTTGCCCCCGGGCGCGCCTCTGCGTGGAATCGCGTTTCGGTGGCGAGCGCGGCCACCGGACGACCGCGAAAGCCGATGCGTTCCATCGCGGTCCACGCCGCAAGCTGGCCGACTGCTTCCGCTACCAGCGCTGAGGAAAACGCCGGTAGCGAGGCGGGAATCGCAAACGTTCCGCGGGCGTGCCGGCCCGGTTCGAATTCGACGATGCGATCGACGAACGAATACGCGGCGAAGTGATCGGTTGCTTGTTGCATCAGCAAGGCCCGTTGCGTCGCATCAGTGACAAATGCACAGCAACGCTCGCGCTCGCCTCGCATGAATGCGCGCGACATCCGAACAGGCTGGCATCGTTGCTCGCGCTTCGTCCGCTTCTTTCACGCCGCCGCCGCTTCCTTCTGCGCGCGCACGACGAGCTTGCAGAACGTCGTCGGAGTGAACAACCGGGGAATGTCCGCAACCTTCATCGGCGTCTTGAAGCGTTC
>JBKPOL010000256.1:0-4260 GCA_046733075.1 Pseudomonadota bacterium
CAACGAGTACGCGAACTCCTCGGCCGTGGGAAGCACTGCGATCAGCGCGCGCTTTGCGAGGCGGCCATGACCGATTTCGCGGCGCTTCGGCGAGCCGACGCGCCCGGTTTCACCGGTTGCGTACGGCGGCATGTTGTAGTGGAACATGAAGCGGTCGCGATATTCCCCCATCAATGCGTCGACGATCTGCTCGTCGCGCGCCGTGCCGAGCGTTGCAACGACAAGCGCCTGCGTCTCGCCGCGCGTAAAGAGCGCTGAGCCGTGCGTGCGCGGAAGAACGCCGGTGCGAATGCGTATCGGCCGCACGGTGCGCGTGTCCCGACCATCGATGCGCGGCTCGCCGGACAGGATCTGCTCGCGGACAATCTTCGCTTCGAGGTCGAAGAGCACATTGCCCGCATGGCGCCGTGCATCCGGCGATGCATCGGCGTCGACGCACTGGGCATCGACCTTGGCACCGATCTCCTTGATCCGCTGCGAACGCGCTTGCTTCGAGCGAATGAGATACGCCTCGCGCATCTCGCCTTCGGCGACGGATGCAACGCGTGCGATCAACGCCTCGTCCTTGGATGGCGGCTGCCAGTCCCAGAGCGGCTTGCCGCCTTCCTCGACGAGCTGGTGAATGAGCTCGATCACCGCTTGCTGTTGCTGGTGACCGAACACGACGGCGCCAAGCATCACCTCTTCCGGCAGCTCCTGCGCTTCCGACTCCACCATCAGCACCGCCGCTTCCGTGCCCGCGACGACAAGGTTGAGCTGTGAGCGGTCGAGCTCGGTCTTCGTCGGATTGAGAATGTACTGGCCGTTCGCGTAGCCGACACGCGCCGCGCCGATCGGACCGTTGAAAGGAATGCCGGCCAGCGAAACCGCGGCCGATGCGCCGATCATTGCCGGAATGTCGGGATCGACCTCGGGATCGACGGACAAGACAGTGGCGACGATCTGCACATCGTTGTACAGGCCTTCGGGAAAGAGCGGGCGCAACGGTCGATCGATCAGGCGCGACGTCAGCGTCTCTTTCTCGGAGGGTCGACCTTCGCGCTTGAAGAAGCCGCCGGGAATCTTGCCGGCCGCATACGTCTTTTCCTGGTAATCGACCGTGAGCGGAAAAAAATCCTGGCCGGGCTTCGGCTGCTTGGCGGCGACGGCCGTGACCAGCACGACCGTATCGCCGAGGCTCGCCACGACGGCGCCATTCGCCTGCCGCGCTATTTCGCCGGTTTCCAGCGTCAGCGTCTGACTGCCATAGGCGATGGACTTCTTGATGGGGTTGAACACTTTTGACCTCGCAATTCAAAAGAAAATGGCCGCGTGTGACGACGCGGCCATTGGAATGGACTTCAGACGGGCGGCGGCATCGACTGCCTGGATTGCCCGCGTTGGGTGAACGATTCGAACAACGCTTGGATGCGTGGCGCCGACGAAGGAGTTCGACGCGCTCCGCTACTTGCGCAGCCCGAGCTTCTCGATCAGCGATCGATAGCTGTCGGTATTGCGCGACTTGAGGTAATCGAGAAGTTTGCGACGCCGGGAGACCATGCGCAGCAGGCCGCGACGCGAGTGGTGGTCCTTGACGTTCGCCTTGAAGTGGTCGTTCAGCCCGTTGATGCGGGCGGTGAGCAGCGCGACCTGGACTTCCGGAGACCCCGTGTCGCCCTTTCCGCGCTGGTTTTCGGCGATGACCTTCGCCTTTTCTGCAACCGTGACGGCCATGTGTTCCTCGGTCTTTACTCGCTTTCGGACAAGCCTGCCATTATAGCGCCCATAAGGGCTGCCTTTCAACCGAACCTGGGTGGGTCTCACGAACGGCAAAGTGGGTAGTGTTTTCATATCAGACCACGGCTGGAAAGGGCCGATCCCGGTGAATCCACGCCGCGCGGCTCCTCCGACGAGGTCATGCGCACCGGCAAAAGCGCGCCGCCGGAGGCTCGGACCACTCCAAGCAGCGCGCCCGTCGGAGCGTACGCACGGAGAAGTTCGTCGGCATCACCGTCGTTCGGCAACGCACGCCCCTGGCGAAGATGTGCCGCGCCGATGGAATCGACGTCGATCCGCGGCAATGTGCGCAGAAGCGCATCGACGGGGAGCAGCACTCCATCGCGGGCCTCCGGGCTCGCTTGCTCGAGGAAGTCGAAGCTCGTCGCATCATCGATCACGAAACCGCCCGCTGCCGTCCTTCGCAATTGCGCGACGTGCGCGCCACACCCGAGTGCCGCTCCGAGGTCGGCGGCAAGCGTCCGCACATAGGTGCCCTTGCTGCATTCGACGTCCAGCGTGGCGAGCGGCGCCGACCAGTCGACCAGCGCCAGCTCCGCAATGTGCACGTCCCGGGGCGACCGCGGGACGTCGATTCCCGCGCGCGCGTACTCGTAGTGGCTGCGGCCCTGGTGCTTCAAGGCGGAATACGCGGGAGGGACCTGGCGGATATTCCCAGTGAACGACGCCAGCGCCGCCTCGACATCAGGGCGACCGATAGCAACCGGCCGCGTGTCCACGACGTCACCTTCGGCATCCTGGGTCGTCGTGGTGACGCCGAAGCGAACGACGACCCGATAGCGCTTGGAAGCGTCGAGCAGAAAGCGGGCAAACTTCGTCGCCTCGCCGAAACAGACGGGAAGCAATCCGGACGCGAGCGGGTCGAGCGTTCCCGTGTGTCCCGCTTTTTCGGCATTGAAAAGGCGCCGCACCCGCATGAGCGCCGTATTCGATGTGATGCCCGGCGGCTTGTCGAGCAAAAGCACGCCATCGACTTTGCGGCGGGGAATCCGGGAGTTCAGTCGGGTGGGTGCTTCTTGTCTTCGGCAATGGCGAGATCGATGAGCTGCGACATCCGCATGCCCGACTCGATCGTATCGTCGTACGCGAAGTGCAGTTGGGGAACCGAGTAGAGATTCAACCTGCGGCCAAGCTCGCTCCGCAGGAATCCGCCGGTACGCGCAAGCGCCTGCACCGCGGCTTCCGAGTGATCCTTGCCGGCGAGCTGCGTGAAGCGGACCGTCGCATGCGAAAGATCGGCCGACACGTCGACGCCCGTCAAGGTGACGGACCCGACGCGCGGGTCCTTGACCTCGTTCTTCAGCAGATCGGCAAGCTCGCGCTGGATCTGGTCGCCGACGCGCTGCGCGCGTTGCGAGTGGCGCTTCATCTGCGCTGCTCGATGGTCGCCGGACTCAAAGGGTGCGCGACACCTCGACGATCTCGTAGACCTCGAGCTGGTCCTTCTGCTGGATGTCGTTGAAGTTCCGGATCGACAGCCCGCACTCGAAGCCGGCCTTGACCTCGCGCACGTCGTCCTTGAAGCGCTTCAGCGAGTCGAGCTCGCCATCGTGGACGACGACGTTGTCACGCAGCACGCGAATCTTGGCCCCGCGACGCACGACGCCTTCGAGCACATAGCAGCCCGCAACGGTGCCCACCTTCGAGATGCGGTACACCTCGCGCACATCCACGAGCCCGAGCCGGTTTTCCTTCTGCTCCGGCGTCAGCATGCCCGACAGCGCAGCCTTCACCTCGTCGACCGCTTCGTAGATGATGTTGTAGTAGCGGATCTGCACCGCGTTCGTCTCGGCGAGCTTGCGCGCCTGCGCATCGGCGCGGACGTTGAACCCGATGACCACCGCCTTCGACGCGAGCGCGAGATTGATGTCCGATTCGGTGATGCCGCCGACGGCCGCGTGCACGATGTTCACCTTGACTTCGTCAGTCGAAAGCTTCGTCAGCGCCTGCTGCAGAGCTTCGTAGCTGCCCTGCACGTCGGCCTTCACGATCAGGGTCAGCGTCTTCACGCCGGACTCGCCCATTTGGTCGAACATGTTCTCGAGCTTCGCCGCCTGTTGCTTGGCGAGCTTGACGTCGCGGAACTTGCCTTGACGGAACAGCGCAATCTCGCGCGCCTTGCGCTCGTCGCCGAGCGCGAGAACTTCCTCGCCGGCCAACGGGACGTCGGACAAGCCCTGGATTTCGACCGGGATCGCCGGCCCGGCTTCGTTCACCGGCTTGCCGGTCTCGTCGGTCATCGCACGAACGCGTCCGAACACTGCGCCGGCGAGCACGACGTCACCGCGCTTCAGCGTGCCGGAGTGGACAAGCACCGTCGCGACCGGTCCCCGCCCTTTGTCGAGGCGCGACTCGATGACGATGCCCTTCGCCGGCGCATCCTTAGGCGCCTTGAGCTCGAGCACTTCAGCCTGCAGCAGGATGGCGTCGAGCAGCGTGTCGATGCCCTGCCCGGTCTTCGCAGACACGGGCACGAACTGAACG
>JBKPOL010000257.1:0-6074 GCA_046733075.1 Pseudomonadota bacterium
TACCTGGGCGCATTGCTCCTCTGCGTCACGGCCCGAGAAGCGCTGCACCGGACGCTAAGTCACCGCTGCGACGCGCGTGTCCGCAGACGCTGCGCGAGTCTCCGGCACCTGGAACACCTCGCGCAGATACGCGACGTACGACGGGTCATAGTCCATCGTCTTCGAGGGTTCGTCGCTGATCTTGGCGACCGGCTGGCCGTTGCAGCGCGTCATCTTGATGACGATCGCGAGCGGCTCGTAACCCAGGTCGTTCGTCAGGTTGGTCCCGATGCCGAACGCGGTCTGGCTGCGGCCACGGAAATACTCGAAAAGCCGCTGCGCGAGCGGCACGTTCAGGCTGTCCGAAAACACCATGACTTTCGTCCGCGGGTCGATGCGCATCCGCTGGTAATGCGCGATCAGCTTCTCGCCCCATTCGAACGGATCGCCCGAATCATGGCGCACGCCATCGAAGAGCTTGCAGAAGAAGAGGTCGAAGTCACGCAGGAAAGCATCCATTCCGCACACGTCGGAAAGCGCGATTCCGAGATCTCCCCGATACTCGCGCGCCCACCTGTTGAACGCGAACACCTGCGAATCGCGCAGCCGCGGGCCGACGGCCTGGCACGCCTGAAGATATTCGTGCGCCATGGTGCCGAGCGGCGTCAGGTCGTGCTCGAGCGCGAAGTGCACGTTGCTCGTCCCGACGAACTTCTTGCGGATGCCGTCCCGTAGCGACACGATGACATCCCGTTGCCAGGCATGCGAGAAACGGCGCCGCGTGCCGTAGTCGGCGATGCGGAAGTCGGGATCCGGAACGGCCGTGAGCTGCGCTATCTTGCGTTCGAGTCGTGCGCGCCCTTCAGCAAAATCCGGTTCCGGGTGCATGTGCCGGTTATAGACCTCGGACACGATTGCAAGGACCGGAACCTCGAACATGATCGTGTGCAGCCAGGGTCCCTTGATCGTGATGTCGATCTCGCGCGTACCCTTGATCGCGCTTACGTGGATGAAGCGCTCGTCGAGCTGGAACAGGCCGAGCAAGTCCACGAAATCACTTTTGAAGAAGCGCCACCTCCGAAGATAGTCGAGTTCGCGCGCGGTGAAGCGGAGCTTGCAGAGCCCTGCGATCTCGCGCCGGATCTCGCCGATGTAGGGCTGCAAGTCGACATTGGCATTGCGGCACTTGAAACGATACTCGACCTCCGCGCCCGGAAAGTGATGCAGGACGACCTGCATCATCGTGAACTTGTAGAGGTCCGTGTCGAGCAGCGACGAAATGATCATCGATGGCGCCAAAGGTTCTGTTCGGACCATCTTACCCGCTCGTGCAACGACGCCTCTCGGCGGCGCAAACAACGGACTCACGGCGCTCCCCACCCGCATGGTCGTACCGAGGCAGCATCTGCAGGTTGTGCTGGATGTCCCCGGGGCCCATCGCTATGATGGCGGCGGACTCGAATCAGGTCATCTCATGCTCGTCAGTTGCGTCGCGTACCAGCAGGGCCGAAAGCTGGGCGACATCCCGGTCGCGGACATCAGCGAATACCTTCATCGTCCGAACTGCTTCGTATGGGTGGCCCTGTTCGAGCCGACGGAAGCCGAGCTCGACGAGATGGCGCAGGAATTCGGCCTGCACGAGCTCGCGGTCGAGGATGCACGCAAGGGACATCAGCGGCCGAAGATCGAGGAATACGGCGATTCACTGTTTGCGGTGCTTCACCCCGCCGAGTTGATCAAGCTCGATGACGGCAACGACGACATCCGAATCGGCGAAGTCGACATCTTTGTCGGCGTCAATTACATCCTCACCGTCCGCCATCGCACGCAGATCGGATTCTCGGCGGTCCGCGCGCGCACCGAGCGCGAGCCGGAGCTCCTGAGTCGCGGCTCCGGGTTTGTGCTGTATGCGCTGATCGACAACGTAGTCGACCGCTACTTCCCGGTGCTCGACCAGCTGGAGACGCGGCTCGAGGCGTCCGAGGAGCAACTTTTCAGCAGCGCCTCGTCCCGCGACAAGCTCGAGGAGCTCTACGCCATCAAGCGCCAGCTCATGACGCTGAAACATGTCGTGGCGCCGCTGATGGAGGCCGTGGGGAAGCTCTATGGCGGGCGCGTGCCGCACCTTTGCCAGGGAACGCAGGAATACTTCCGCGATGTGTACGACCATCTCGCGCGGATCAACGGCACGATCGAAAGCATCCGTGAAATACTGACGACGGCAATCCAGGTGAACCTCGCGCTGATCGGCATCGCCGACAACGAAGTGACGAAGCGGCTTGCCGCGTGGGGCGCACTGATTACCGTGCCGACGCTGATCGCGGGCATCTATGGCATGAATTTCAAGCACATGCCGGAGCTCGACTGGTCGATCGGCTATCCGCTCGTCGTGTTCGCGATGATCGCAATCGATGTCGTCCTGTTCCTGCGCTTCCGGCACGCAAAGTGGATTTGAACGCGTCCGGGGCTTACTCCGTCGTGGCTGCCGACTCCATGCACCTCACGGAGCGCGGGGTTCTCGCCCCGAATGCGTATGATCGCTCGCGCACGCTTCCAATCGCCCGTTCACCTCCGGGCCGCCCCACTTTGGGCGCAATGCCGCGCTCGGCGAGCGCACGGCGCAGCAAATATTGGATCTCTGCGTTCAGGGTGGGAAGCTCGGCCTGAGCGAAACGTTCGAGGCTTCCCACACGACCGGCTCGAGCCTCAGCATGGACGTCAACTGCCGTCGATCGGCGCGATTGGAATCACGCGGCGGTCGGGAAACGGAGACTCTGCGGGCCATGCCGGTTGCAGGGTCACGTGGTCGATGTGGAAGCGCTCCGCCAGCATCACGCGGGCATCCGCCAGAATGCGCAGCCACTCGCGGCCATCGTCGATGGCGACATGCGCAGACAGCGCCGCGTGCTGCGCGCTCATGTGCCAGACGTGCAAGTCGTGGACGCTCGCGACGCCTCGAATCTGCGACAACGCGCTGCCGATCGCCTCGTAGTCTAAGTGGGATGGAACGCCCTCCATCAGCACGCCCGTGGTTCGAGCAAGCAGCTGCCACGTCGACCGCAGGATCAGCATCGCCGTCAGCAGCGAGAGCAGCGGATCGATGGGCGTCCAGCCCGTCGTGAGGATGACCGCGCCGGCAACAAGGGCGGCGACCGACCCGAGTGCATCGGAGATTACGTGAAGCAACGCGCTGTGCGCGCCGGTCGACGACGGTGCGCGAGCGAGCATCCAGGCAATGACTCCATTGATCGCGAGGCCGAGCGCGGCAATCACGAGCACCGCTCCCCCGCCGACCGGCGCGGGATGCGCGATGCGCGCGATGGCTTCGACGACGATGAAGGCGACGAGCAGCAGAAGCGCGAGCGCGTTGACGAACGCGGCCAGCACCTCCGCACGGGCGTAGCCGTACGAGGCCCGCGGCGACGGCGGCCGTCGTGCGATCCACTGCGCGAAGAGCGCGAGGCCGAGCGCGGCCGCGTCCGTTGCCATGTGCCCCGCGTCCGAGAGGAGTGCAAGCGATCCGGCAAGCCATCCGCCGATCGCCTCCACGATTGCGAAGCCGCCCGTCAGCGCGAAAGCGAAGCCGAGGGCGCGCAACGTCATCGCGCTCGGTGGTGCGTGATGGTCGTGGGCGTCGCCGTCGTGGGCCGTGAGCCGCTCGTGCGAATGCGCTGCGCTCATTCCATGATGGTCCTGAAGGTCACGGCGGATGCCGCGTGCGAACGATTTCGCAAGGCGCGCAGGGTCGTCTCCTAAAATAGCACCGTCATGTCGACCTTGCGCGACCTCGCCCAACTTATCGATGAAGTGCTGCCGCAGACGCAATGCGCGCGCTGCGGATATGCGGGATGCCGTCCTTACGCAGAGGCAATCGCCGATGGGGCTGCGGACATCGACCGCTGTCCGCCCGGCGGCGACGAAACGATCGCGGCGCTTGCCACGCTCCTTGACCGCGAGCCGCTGCCACTCGACATTTCGCGCGGCAAGCCGGGACCGCTTCGTGTCGCGCATATCGATGAAGCCGCCTGCATCGGCTGCACGCTGTGCATAAGCGCCTGTCCCGTCGACGCCATCATCGGCGCACCCAAGCGTATGCATGGCGTTCTGACCGCGCTTTGCACCGGCTGCGAACTTTGCGTCCCGCGTTGCCCCGTCGACTGCATCACGATGAATCCCGCAGAGCGCGAGTGGACGAAACGCGATGCAGACGCAGCACGCGAGCGCTATGTCGCACGGCGGAAACGTCTCGCCATCAACGCGGCGCGTGCTTCCGCGACCACGGAAGCGCGCAAACGCAAGGCTACCGTCGAAGCCGCGATCGCTCGCGCGCGAGCACGACGGGCGACGTTTCCCCCCATCGAATGAACGGTCGTCGAAAGCAGTGGGAAAGGCATCATGCGCCGGTGAACGCACGCCGCCGACAAGCATCGAGCGCTAGAATTCTCCGCGTGCATAGGCTTCGCCGCGCCGCATCGGTTCTCCTGTTCGCAATGACTGCCGCCGCTTTGGCCGCCGTGGACAATTCCGCCGACGATTACTCGCAACGTCTCGACGCGCTCTGGGATTTCGATCATCCGATAGTGTCCGAAGCGCGTTTCCGCGCTGAAGCGGAGCAGCATCCGCCCCAATCCCGCGAAGCGGCCGAAGCGTGGACGCAGGTCGCGCGCTCGCAGGGCCTCCAACGGCACTTCACGGAAAGCGATACGACGCTCGACACCATCGAACGAACGCTCGGAACTCAACCTGCACGCGTGCGCGTTCGTTACCTGCTCGAGCGAGGCCGACGGCAGAATTCGAGCGGACAGGCAGCGCAGGCGATGCATTGGTTCGAGCGCGCGTTGTCCGCGTCGGCCGAGGATCAGCTTCCGGGTGCCGCGTATTACCGCGTGGACACTCTGCACATGCTCGCGATCGCCGCCCCAGCCGACAAGCAGCTCGACTGGCATCGGAAGGCGCTTGCGGCCGCTGAGTCGGCCTCGGACGCGCGAACGCGAGGCTGGCGCGGATCACTGTTGCACAACCTGGGCTGGACGATGCACGACAAGGGTGACTACACGGCGGCGCTCGGCTACTGGAAACAAGCGCTGGCCGCACGCGAGGCGGCGCATGACGTCCCCCGCACACGCATCGCGCGCTGGACGGTTGCGCGCGGCTTGCGCTCGCTGGGTCGACTCGACGAGGCGGAAGCGATACAGCGTGCGCTCGTCGAAGAGTTTGCCGCAGCGAATGCGCCCGATGGCTACGTGTTCGAGGAGCTCGCGGAAATTACGGTCGCGAAAGGCGATCGCGTCGCCGCCCGGTCCTGGGCGGCGAGAGCGCACGCGCTCCTCTCCGAAGACGCGGATTTGCGCGCGAGCGATCCCACCCGCCTGGCGCGCCTCGCAGAGCTCGCGCAGCAAGTTCCTGGTCGATGAACGCCGAGAAGCGACGACGGATCTTCGAGCGCCTCCGGGCAGCCAACCCGGAGCCGCGGAGCGAGCTCGCGCATCGCACGCCATTCGAGCTGCTCGTTGCAGTCGTGCTTTCCGCGCAAGCGACGGACAAAGGAGTCAACAAAGCGACCGAGCGATTGTTTCCGATCGCGAACACGCCGGCGGCAATGGTGAAGCTCGGCGTCGAGGGACTCATCCCGTACATCAGCTCGATCGGGCTCTTTAACACCAAGGCCAGCAATGTCGTCGCACTGTCGAAGATCCTGCTTGACGAGCACGGCGGAGAAGTGCCGCGGGATCGCGAAGCCCTGGAAAAGCTTCCGGGCGTCGGCCGCAAGACGGCGAATGTCGTCATGAACGTTGCATTCGGCCAGCCGACGATCGCGGTCGACACGCATATCTTCCGCGTGGCAAACCGCACGCGGCTCGCGCCCGGCGAAAATCCGCTCGAAGTCGAGATGCGGCTCGTCAAGTTCACGCCCGAGGAATTCCGCCTGCACGCTCATCACTGGCTGATCCTGCACGGGCGTTACGTATGCATTGCCCGCGTGCCCCGCTGTCCGCAGTGCATCATCGCGGATCTCTGCGAATACACGGCCAAGACGCGCGCACTGCCGGGCATGCCCGCCACGCAGGCGTTGCCGCTGAAGCCGTCTCCTGCCT
>JBKPOL010000258.1:0-5269 GCA_046733075.1 Pseudomonadota bacterium
GCACTGATGGAAAACCCGGAGGCGGTCATCGCAACGCTCGTGCAGCTGCGCGACCTCGGCATCGACCTTGCCGTCGATGATTACGGCACCGGCTACTCGAGCCTGCGCTACCTGCAGCAGATGCCCGTGTCGAGCATCAAGATCGACCAGTCGTTCGTGCGGCGCCTGCTGTCCGACGCCGATTCCGCAGCGATCGTGCGCTCGACGATCGAGCTCTGCCACACGCTGAAGCTGCGCGCGATCGCCGAGGGAGTCGAGGACGAAGCCGTGTGGAACGCGCTACGCGATGTCGGCTGCGACGTCGCGCAGGGTTATCACGTCGGCAGGCCCTTGCCGGTCGCCGCATTCCCTCAATGGGCCCGCGCGTCGCGATGGTCGACGCAGTCCCAGAAGCGCGAGACACCCGCATGACGACGTCGTTGCCGCGCGCGACTGCCCTGCTGCTGAATGTCGCGCACGCGATCGATCACATGTTCCTGCTGATCTTCGCCACCGCGGTTGCGTCGATCGCGTCCGATTTCGGCGTCGCCCGCTGGGAAGACCTGATGCCCTACGGCGTCGGCGCGTTCGCGATGTTCGGATTGGGCTCGCTGCCCGCCGGGCGCCTCGGCGACCTCTGGGGCCGTCGGCGGATGATGCTACTATTCTTTTTCGGCATGGGCGTGTCGGCACTGCTCGTTGCAGCGACGCGCACCGCCTGGCAGCTTGCGGGTGCACTGACGCTGCTTGGCGTCTTCTCGGCGATCTATCACCCGGTCGGCATTCCGATGCTCGTGCAGCGTTCGGTGCGTCCGGGCCTGACGATCGGCATCAACGGTCTCGCCGGCAATCTCGGCGTTGCGTTGTCCGCCGTGACGACCGGCGCCATCATCAAGTACGCGGGCTGGCGCATGGCGTTCGTCGTCCCCGCATTGCTCGCGTTCGCCTGCGGCATCGCGTTCTCGCGTCTCGCGCCCGCGGAGCTCGTGGCACCCGCACGCCGGGCAGCGACGCGTGCCATGCCGGGCAAGCGCGCGCTCGCGCACATCTTCGCCATCGTGACCGTTGCGTCCATTTCGGGAAGCCTGCTCTTCAACTTCACGACGAACGGCAACGGGGAGCTGCTCCGCGAGCGCTTTCGCGGCATCGTCGAGGATCCGGCCGCGCTCGGAACGCTTCTTGCCCTCGTGTACGTCGCCGGCGCATTCACGCAGGTCGCCGTGGGCCTGCTGCTCGATCGCTTGTCACTGAAGGTGCTGTATGCCTGGATCGTCGCGGCGCAGGCACCGCTGTTCCTGCTCGCGGCGAGTGCGCAGGGCTGGGCGCTCTACGCGTTGATGATCGCCTTCATGGTATCCGTGTTCGGCGCGATTCCGTTCACGGACGCCATCATCGTGCGGTATGTCGACGACCGGATGCGCTCGCGTGTCTCCGGGATGCGACTCGCGGTCGCATTCGGCGTCAGTTCGCTCGCCGTCTGGCTGCTCGGTCCGCTCGTCAAGGCGGCCGGGTTTCGCGCGCTGTTGTTGCTGATGGCAGCGATCGCGTTCGTGACCCTCTGCGTCGTGCTGCTGCTGCCCCGGACCACTGAAGGCGGGCTTGGCCGGGGCGACGACGTCGCCCCGGGTGCCGCCGACTGAGTCGGTTCAGCCCGAGACAAACGTAACGACTTCTTCCTCGGCGATCAGCACGGTCGGCGCTCCGCCGTTGGAAATCGTGCGGGCGTGCGCGAGCGCCTCGCGTCCCGGAGCGGACGCCGCGCATTCATTCAGCGATTGCAGCGAGGGAAAATGAATCTCCGCGATTCGGTGGATCGGTGAAGTCCCGCTCGCCGCCCCGGTGATCTTCGTCAGCACGACCTTCGTAGCGCCGGCAGCCTTGAAGATCGGCGCGGCCATCGGCAGATGCTCGTCGCTGTAGGCACGCTCGAAGGCGCCGACATCCTTCGGCGTCGGGTACATCACGATCAACTTTGCTGCTGCCATTTGTTCCTCCATTCAGTTGGGTTCGGGACGTTGCGCGTCGTCCTGGCGAGTGCCGGGCCCAGCAGTACTGTCAGACGCACGAACCGGGAAGCGCCTACGCGTCAATGGGACACAACCGGATGCCGGAGCGGCGCATGCGCGTGCATCCTGTACGGTGCCAGAAGTGCCTGGGCTCCCGCTCACCCATCCGCAGCCCAGTGTATCGCCATGGCAAACACCGAGCAAACGGAGGGCAACATGAAGAGATCAGGGATTGCAGCAGCGCTATCAGCCGTCACGCTCGTGCTGGGACTTCCGGCACTGGCCCATGCAAATGGACAGCTGAACAAGGCAGCGTCGTTGGATGAAAGCGCTGCGACCCAAATCGCGCAGTCTCCGGCGACCAATGCGACGGGGGCCGACGCGACTTCGTCAGGTGACGTGAAGGCGCAGTCGAACGCGGGTAAGAAGCACCCGCCGACCGCCGCAATGGACCAGGCCACGCCGCCCGCGAAATCCGCGCCCAGCAAATCGACGGGCGCCAAGCATCCGCCCACGGCGGCCATGGACAACGCGGCGCCGCAGGAACGCTCTCCCGGCTCGAGTTCGACGCCGGATACGAGCGCGCAATCGGGGACGTCCGGCACCAGCAAGTAGGCGCGGTCTCGGGCGCCACGTCGCACGCCAGGCGGCGCGGCGCACGAGCGCGGGTGGCGCAAGTCGTCGAAGCACACGACACGTGTCGTCGAAGCACGCGACATCGAGCCGTGGAAGCATGCGAGATCGTGCCGTGGAAGCACGCGAGATCGTGCCGTGAAGCACACGGCATCGTGCCATAGAAGCACACGCATCGTGCCGCGTGGCGCTGCGTTGCCTCATTGATCAGGCGAATCGAGCGCGACGCGAACGCCGGCGAAGACGCCGCGCGGACTGCCGAGGGCGCGGAACTGCTCGGCAACCGGAGCGACGCCGGCTGCCGGCCCGAAGCTTTGCCCGGGACCGGTGAATACATTCGATCCAAGGAGGCCGAAACTCGCGTAGCGTCGATCGAATAGGTTCTCGATCTGCGCGAACAGCGTAACGCGCGGCGTTGCGCGGTACTGCGCATCGAGGTGGACGACCGCGTAGCCGGGCAGGCGGCCGCCGACGTCGGCGTTGTTCTCGTCGCCATGCGCGTATTGGCTGGAAGCCGCGGCAATGGATGCACCGAACGTTACTGCGGCAGACACGTCCCAATCGACGCGCAACTTCGCCGTGTGCATCGGGATCCCCGGTATTCGATTTCCTGGACGCACGAGGATCGCGCCCTCGTCATCGGCCTCCGAATTGTTCGGACTCTCCGCTTCGAATGTCGAGCGAAAGCGTGCATCGATCAGGTTGTAGCGGATCGACACGGTGATCGGCTCGAACCGCTGCGTCGCCGCAAGCTCGAGACCCTGGCGCCGCGTTCGCCCGACGTTCTGGAAGAAGCCGGCGTTGGATGCTCCGGCGCCACTCGCGATGAATGCGAGGTCGTCGCGCAATTCGCTGCGGAACACCGCGGCGGACCAGCTGGTTTCGCGCGTCCGTCCCCGCGCGCCCAGTTCGATCGTCGACGCAACGACCTTGGCAAGCGGGGGATCCGCGAGAAATTCGTTTGGCAGCTTGCACGGCGCCTGCGGATCCGCGCACGTCAGTTCGATTGCCGTCGGCGCGCGCATCCCCTGGCTGAACGCGGCGTACGCGGTCAGTCGCGGCGTGGGATTGAAATTGACGCCGAGCGCCGGGTTGAGCCGGGAGAAGCGATGCCGGCCTGCCACGTCGGCATTAGTGCCGCTCCTATCCTCGATGACGACGCGCGCATAATCGTAGCGGGCAGACCCGGTGAGCGTGACCATGTCGGACACGTTCATCGTATCGCTCGCGTAAAGGCCTGCGTTCTCGTTGCGAAGCGCGACGCGCGTCGTCTCGACCGCGGACCCAAGGGGCTCCGTTCCGCGGTCCGCGGTGAACGTCGCAGGTTCCGATGTCTGCCCGAAGTTCGTCCACCCGCTGTTCACGTCCCCACCGACGGCGAACTGATGCGGGCGCCCGGCGAGCGTCGTTCGGGCGGTCCACTGCAGTGCGAACCCGGCCGACGTAGCGTCGCTCGACACCCGGTCGTTGGTCGCCTGGTTCGTCTGCACGTTCCCGCTCTGGTCGACGCTGCCGAAGTCGTCGTTGACGTTGCTGCTGAAGTTCGAGTTGCGGAAGCGACGGTAATAGGCGTTCCCGTCGATCAACTCTCCGTCCCCGAGCAAGCGGCTGCCCTTCGCAACGATGAACGCGAGACGATTCTGGTTGATGTCCGGATAGGTATAGGCCTCGCGCGGCCGATCGAGCATCGACAACGGCAACGTCTGCGTGCCCTCCAGGCGGTTGTCGGCGAGCGTGACACTCACGTCGAGATCCGAATGCTCGTCCTGGAACCCGAGCTTGCCGAAGAACTGGCGCACGCGGCTCGGGTTGTGGAGCGCCCACCCGTCGTCATCGGATGCATGCGCAGTGACGAACGCGTCGAATGCCTGCCAGGCATGACCGTACTCGAACTCCGCGCTTCGCCGGCCGAAGGAGCCGCCCGACGCTTCGGCGGAGAGTCCCGGATATTGCGCGCCGCTCTTCGTGAAGATCGCGAGTGCACCTCCAAGCGTATTGAGACCGAACGACGGAACCGAGCCGGGAATCAACTGCACGCTCGAGATCGCCGAGCGAGGGAGCAGATCCCAGTTCACGACATCGCCGAACGCCTCGTTGATGCGCACCCCGTCCTGGAACACCGACAGTCCCTGCGGCGTGCCGAGCAGCGGTGAGGCCGTGAAGCCGCGGAAGTCGAGCGATTGCTGATATGGATTGCCCTGCCCGGACGCCGCGTTCACGCTGTTCGCATGCAGGTCGAGGAACTGCGTGAGGGTCAGGGGCCGCGTGCGGGCGAACAGGCGGTTGTCGAAGATCTGCACGTTCGCGGGAACGTCACGCAGGGGAATGCCGAGGCCGGGCAGCGGGGCGGTGCCGACGACCTGCACCGACGGCAACTCGAAGATCTCGGCCGGATTGTCAGCGCCGCGCGAGGGCTCGTGGAGCCCGCCTGCAAGCAACGCAACGGCACCCGGGAGAAGCCAGCGTCGCACCCGACGCTCAGCGGATCACGACGCCCCAGGGCAATTCACCGACGGCGACTTCGACGACCTTGTGGTTCGTCGTCGTGTCGATGACGGCGAGGGCATTGGAGCGGCCGCACGCGACGTAGAGCTTGCGGCCATCGGGCGTCAAGGCCATGTTCCATGGTCGCTTGCCGACGGGCGTCGTCG
>JBKPOL010000259.1:0-2830 GCA_046733075.1 Pseudomonadota bacterium
AGCGTGCGCTGCTCGTTGGGCCCAACTCCGGTTACGAGCAGGACAACCGGTGCATGCTCGATGCGATCGCACGCGGCGAAGGTCGGCTGAAGGGAATCGCCGTCGTGCCGCTTGATTGCCCGATCCATGAGCTCGAACGCCTGAAGGCGCACGGCGTGGTGGGTGTCGCCTTCAACGCGACATTCCACGGCGCCTCGTACTACCGCAATACCGCGGACCTGCTCGCGATGCTCGAGCGGCTCGGCATGTGCGTATCACTGCAGGTGCAGGGTGACCAGCTCGTCACGCTCGGGCCGCTCCTCGAGCGCTCGGGTGTACGGATCCTGATCGACCACTGCGGACGGCCAACGGTCGAAGCGGGCCTCAACCAGCCCGGCTTCCGGAATCTGCTCGCGCTCGCCAGGACGAAGCGCGTGTTCGTCAAGTTGTCCGGCTACGTCAAGTTCGCGCGGCCCGCGTTTCTCTACGACGATGCGCGCCCTTACGTCGATGCGCTGCTCGATGCGTTCACGCCCGACAGGTGCATGTGGGCGTCGGACTGGCCGTTTCTGCGTGCGACGCAACGCGTCGACGTCGGACCGCTGCTGAAGCTCTTCGAGCGGCTCGTCCCCGCCGCGGACGATCGACGCAGGATCTTCTGGGAGACGGCGTGCCGGATCCTCTTTCCGTCCTGATACGATCGCTCGCATGAATGCTTCCTACACATGTGCAGACATTCTCGCGGGGTGCGCTCCGCCCGACGCGCCGGTGCTACTCAAGGGATGGGTCCGCACGCGTCGTGACTCCAAGGCAGGGGTCTCGTTCATCCATGTTTCGGACGGATCATGTTTTCACCCGGTGCAGGCGGTCGTACCGAACACGCTTCCCAATTATTCGGACGAGGTGCTGCGGCTCACCGCGGGGTGCGCGGTCGCGATCACCGGCAACGTCGTCCCGTCTCCTGCCCGAGGACAGCCGTACGAGGTGCAGGCGAGCCGCGTGGAAGTCGTTGGGTGGGTCGAGGACCCGGACTCATATCCGATCCAGCCCAAGCCGCATACGCTCGAATTCCTGCGCGAGGTCGCACATCTTCGTCCGCGGACGAACGTGATCGGCGCCGTCACCCGCGTGCGCGATGCGATCGCGCACGCGATTCACGACTTCTTCCACGAGCACGGTTTCTTCTGGGTCAACACGCCCATCATCACGACGTCCGACGCGGAAGGCGCGGGGGAGCTCTTTCGCGTCTCGACGCTGGATCTCGCGAACCTCCCGCGCACGGCCGATGGTCGCGTGGATTTCACCCAGGATTTTTTCGGGCGTGAGGCGTTCCTGACCGTTTCGGGCCAGCTGAACGTGGAGGCCTACTGCCTTGCGCTGTCGAAGGTCTACACGTTCGGACCGACGTTTCGAGCCGAGAACTCGAACACCAGTCGTCACCTCGCGGAGTTCTGGATGATCGAGCCGGAAATCGCATTCGCGGACCTCGGCGACAACGCGACGCTCGCCGAGGCGTTGTTGAAGCACATTTTCACGACGGTATTGCGCGAACGCGGGGACGACATGGCGTTTTTCGAGGAGCGCATCGAAAAGGGCCTGATCGCAAAACTCCAGGGCATCATCGAATCCGAATTCGTCCGGATGGATTACGCCGAAGCGATTCGCGTTCTCGAGCAGTCAACGCAGAAGTTCCAGTTCCCGGTCGCGTTCGGCATCGATCTGCAGTCGGAGCACGAGCGCTACCTGTCCGAGACGTATGCGAAGCGTCCCGTCGTCGTGATGAACTACCCGCGAGAGATCAAGGCGTTCTACATGCGGCTGAACGACGACGGCAAGACAGTCGCCGCGATGGACGTGCTCGCGCCGGGCATCGGGGAAATCATCGGGGGGAGCCAGCGCGAGGAGCGTCTCGATGTCCTCGATACCCGGATGATCGAGGCCGGCCTCGATCCGGCGCATTACGGGTGGTACCGCGATCTGCGTCGTTACGGCACGGTGCCGCACGCCGGCTTCGGGCTTGGTTTCGAGCGCACGGTCGCCTATGTGACGGGCCTCGGCAACGTCCGCGACGTCATTCCTTTCCCGCGCACGCCGGGCAACGCCCGGTACTGAGCAGATGAAGCGCTGAGGGGGCCGGCCCGCCCCCTCATCCGCACAGGCGGTATGGCCTCGGCGTCGCTATCGGGGCTGAAACTGCGCGCGCGAGAACTCTTCGAGCGACAGCATGCCGTCGTGATTGAGGTCCAGCTGATCGAAGATGCGCTTCGCGGGACTGTCGGTCCCCGCCGGGGAAGTTGCCGTCGACCCGTTCGCCATGGCGTTCGTGGATGCGGAGGGGCTCGTACCGCGCGGCGCCATCGTGCTGTCGCTGCCCGTGGTCGTCGACGACGTCGATGACGTGCTGCCGCCCGATGGGGAGGTGCTGGTCGCGTTCGGCGACATCGACGTGGACGAAGATGATGTGCCGGGGGTCGACGTCGACGAGCCCGGCGTCGCGCTCGTCGCGCTTCCGGCCGAAGTGCCCGGTGACGTCGTGCCGAGGGACGACGTTCCCGCCGAGGTGCCCGAACCGGACGTTCCGGTTGACGGGGTGCTTTGCGCGTTGGCGAACATTGCGCCCGTCATGCCGATTGCGGAGACTACCAAGCCGGAAACCAGCCTGCTTTTAAAACGCGGATTCATCAGGGCCTCCTTGAAATCATGGGCAGCGACGTGCTGCCGGAACACGGTGAGGAATGCAAGGACTCTGCCCGAGTAACGTACTGATTCGACAAACGCTTTCCCGTAAGGCGCGGAGGTTTGCCCGGTGCGTCGTGTAAAGGCGTTTCCGTTGTCAGCCAAAGGCCTAAAG
>JBKPOL010000260.1:0-24597 GCA_046733075.1 Pseudomonadota bacterium
TTGCAAGCGACCTTGAACTCGCGGCCGAGGATCGTGATGTCCAGCGTAATGCTGCGTCGTGGCTGTCCTTCGGCGCTCATTGATCCACTTTCGATATCAGTGCGTCAAGGCGCGTCGTGGCCTGCGCGACGCGCGCGGCAAGCTCGCGATTGCGCTCCTGGAGCGCGAGGAGCTCGCGCCGCAGGATGTCGTTTGCTTCCTGCAGTTCCCGTGCATACGCGATGAGCGTTCCGACGCGCCCCTCGAGTGCGGCAAGCTCAGTGTCCATGCTGCCCGGACTATAGGGGCCGCATCGACGCGGCGTCAACCACGTCCCGAGGCAAACCGCTAGCTGGCACTCGATGCTTCGACGTCCGTGTCGAGCGGGCCGTAGCGCACCGAAACCACTTCCAGGTCTTCGACGCCACCGGGCGTTCGCAACGTCACCGTGTCGCCCTCGCGCGCCTTGAGCAGCGCCCGAGCCATCGGCGAAATCCAGCTGATGTATCCGCGCTGCGTGTCGATCTCGTCGATGCCGACGATGCTGATCGTGCGCTCGTTGCCCTCGGGATTTGCGACGGTGACCGTCGCGCCGAAGTAGATGCGCGACTCGGCGTCGCTATCGCGGGGAGCGGCCGGATCGACGACCTCGGCGTCGTCGAGACGACGAACCAGGAACCGGATCCGGCGGTCGATCTCGCGCAGGCGCTTCTTGCCGTAGATGTAGTCGCCGTTCTCAGAACGATCGCCGTTGCCGGCGGCCCATGCGACGGTAGCAACGAGCTCGGGGCGCTCCTTCGACACGAGGCGATCGAGCTCGCGCTTGAGGCGCGCATGCCCGCCGGGCGTCATGTAGTTGCGTGCGCCAGGGGGAAGCGGGGAGGCGAGCGCAGTGTCGTCGTCCTCGTCCGCCGGCGTGTCTTCACGCGTGAAGGCCTTGTTCATGGTGCCTTGTTGCCCGATCAAAGCCTGAAGTTGCCGGCGTGCGCGACTGTTTTCAACGTACAGCGCGAACTTTTGCCCATTATAGGGCGGCGCGAACCATCTCAAGCGCGCGGCGCCGCCTGGTCGAGGCTCGTCGGCACGGTGACGCCAATTAGCACTGGGCGTCCCCGCCCGACGTTACGCGATGCTCAACGGCGCTTGCGCCGCGCTTCGGCGAGAACATCGCAGAGCTGCGCAATGCCCTCAATGAACCGTGGGCCGGGTCGATGCAGCAAGTTGGCGTCGACCGCGTAGAGTGCGTCGCGCCGGACGGCGTCGATCGACGGCCATGTGCGCCACGCATCAAGCCACGCGGGCCGTGCTGCTCCGTTGGTGCCTGCGATGATCACCTGCGGATTCGCCGCGAGCACCGCTTCCATGCTCACCTGAGGGGCCGGGAGCGTCAGTGCGGAGAACACATTGCGCCCGCCGCATTCCGCGATCGCCTTGCTGACAAGATGCTGCCCGCCGAGCGTGAAAAGCGGAATGTCGGAGACCTGGTAGAAGACGTTCAACGGCGCGTCCACGTTGCGTGCCGACGCGAGCTTCGCGAGGCGCGCGCGCAGGGAAGAGGCACTCGCTTGCGCCACTTCCCGCGTTCCCGCAAGCGTCCCGATCCGTTCGACGTCGTCGGCGATGCCCCCGATCTCGCGCGGATCGGCCTCGAACACGGCAATTCCGCGCGCGCGCAGGCGCTCCGCCTGGGCGGGCGTTGTCCAAGGCCATGTCACGATCAGGTCAGGAGCGAGCACGATGATCCGCTCGAGGTCGAGCGCGGTCGCGTCGCCGACGACGGGGCGCGTGCGCGCATCGGCGGGAAAGTCCGAGCCCTTGATGACGCCGACGATCGCCGCGCCGGCGCCGGCTGCATAGACGAGCTCCGTCGCGTGAGGCGCGAGCGTGACGATTCGACGCGCGGGAGCATTCAACTTGACCGATGCGCCGCTGTCGTCGACGACAGTGATCGTCGCGCGAGCCGTGGCCGCCGTGAACAGCAGCGCAATGAACAGGCACCGCAGTGCGACTTTCACAATCGCCAGCGCAGTCCCGCCATTACGCGGGCGCCCCCGGTCGCGAAGTCGGCAGCGAGCTCATAGTCGCGATCGAACACGTTATCGCCGCGAACGAACAGCGTGGTGCGCGCATCGACGGCCCATTCGAGCGCGAGATTGACGACACCGTAACCGCCGAGCCGCCGCGTGTTCTCCGCGTCGTCGAAGCGCGCGGAGGACCCGACCACTTCGGCGATCACTCGGGCACGACCGATTAGCTGGGACAGCGACAGCGCCGCATGCCGTCTCGCACGCCGCGGCAGCAGATGACCGGTCTCCGCGTCTTTCGGCGACTGCAGATCGACCGAGGCGTGGAACGTCGCGCCCTCATGGAGCAGATCCCCTTCGAGCGTGACGCCCTCGAGCGTTGCATTCGAGACGTTGTTCGGTCGGCAATTGAAGTCAGCGTCGCACTGGAAGACGATGAGATCGTGGACCCGGTTGTAATACGCGACGGCGTGGCCCTGCCAGTACACGGCTCCGGCCCATCCGGTCGCGTAAAGGCCGCCCTCGATGTTGCGCGACGTCTCGGGCTGAAGGTCGGGGTTCGAGAAGCCCGGGAAATAGAGATCGTTGAACGTCGGCGCACGAAACGCCGTGCCCGCGCTCGCCGTGACCCGCCAGTTCGGCGCGAACCGGTATCCCCAGGCGATCGCACCCGTCGTCCTGCCTCCGAACTGACTGGAATCGTCGTGCCGCACGTTCGCCTGCAGTGCATGCGATTCGATCTCGACACGGTACACGGCCGTCACTGCGTTCGTGTCCCGCGCACGCACGTCGAAGGCAGGCTCCGTGTCGACGCGCTCTTCGCGCCGCTCGAGCGCCAGGCTGAGCGCGCCTGCCGGCAACCCGAGATCGTTCTGCCACCCGTATTGCCGCTGACTCGTATGGAAAGGAAAGTCGCCGAATGCGGACTTCGACACGGAACGGTCCTGCCCTTCGCCCGCGGCGAGTCGCGAGGTCCACGTCGGGCTGAAGCGGTCTTCGAGCGCGACCTGCCACGTCGTCAGCGTCGTGATGGTGCGATCGTCGAACGCGTCGCCCGCATCGTACTGATTGTCGAGGCGACTCCTCAGATACCGCACGGAAAGCGAATGATCAGATGCAAAGCGCAAATCCCCGTTTGCGCTGATGCTGCCGTTTCGATAGCCGTCGCGATCCGGGTCGTAACTGAAGTTGGCGGGATTGACGATCGCATTGAAGCCATGGCTGCGACGGCCGGCGATCTGCACGGCGCCACGCGCGATCCCCGAGCCGCCGGAGATCCCTGCCGACGCCGTGCCGGTATCGTACGTGCCGTAGGCGATCTCCGCATTCGCGTGCATGCCATCCGCGGCGCCGCGCTTGGTGAAAACCTGGATCACGCCACCGATCGCGTCGGCGCCATACAGGCTCGACGCGGGCCCGCGCAGTATCTCGATCCGCTCGATCTGCTCGGGAGGGATGGCCTCGAGCGCAGTCGCGCCGCTCGACGCGGAAGCGACCCGCATGCCGTCGATCAGGACGAGCGTCTGCGACGCGTTCGCGCCGCGCAGGAACACGCCCGCGGTTGCTCCCGGGCCTCCGTTTTGCGTCACCTCCACGCCGGCCTGTCGCTGCAGCAGCGCAACCACGCCTTGCAACCCTCCGCGAGCGATCTGCTCCTGATCGATGACGGTGACATCGGCGACGAGATCGATCAGGCGCTGCGGCGAGCGCGACGCCGTCACGACGACGGGATCGAGCGCGAGCGGCACTTCGGCCGGCCGGAACTGCGGGTGTGCAGAGGCGGCGACCAGCACGAGAAGGAGTGCGCCACGCGCGGCGCGGCGCGCCGGCGTGCGAAGACCCGAGGGAGGATTCATGAAGCTCGTCCGTGCATGCCGTGGGGACCCCGCACGGCCGTTGATCGGCGCAACGACGGACGATCTCGGTCGCTCGGCGGAAACGGCAAGGACGCGCGCGCTCCGTAGCCGAGCGCAACGGAACCCCGCGTTGCATTCTCCACGGACGCCGGCGATCGTCGCACGACGTTCGCGGGCAGGCCGGTCTCCGGGCTCGCCGGTCTTGATCCCCCGCCTTCCCGACCGCGTGTCGCAGTCAGTGGCATTTCGAGCGATCCGCACCGGCCTACCGTTGCGGGGGCAGCCGCGGCTTCGGCCGGCTCGACGCCGGCACCACACGCGTTCCCGTTTCACCCGCTGGACTGGAAAGCGGGACCGTCCGGCGGACACCTGCGCCTTAAATTCTACCTCCATTTGTTATAATTCCGACCCTTTTCGAAACGCTGCAAGTGTCACGCAAGCTCTTCATTCGCACGTTCGGGTGCCAGATGAACGAGTACGACTCGGACCGGATGGCCGACGTGCTCGCCGCCGCGGAAGGTGCTGCGCGGACAGATCGGCCAGACGACGCCGACGTCATCCTGTTCAACACCTGTTCCGTGCGAGAGAGGGCGCAGGAGCGCGTCTTCCATGATCTCGGGCGCGTGCGCGCGCTCAAGGCGGCCCGGCCGGACCTCGTGATCGGCGTCGGCGGCTGCGTGGCATCGCAGGAAGGTGCGGAAATCGTTCGCCGCGCCCCGTATGTCGACATCGTGTTCGGACCGCAGACACTGCATCGGCTTCCCGCGCTGATGCGCGCGCGACTCGAAACCGGCGTGCCGCAAGTCGACATCTCCTTTCCCGAGATCGAGAAGTTCGACCATCTCCCGCCGCCGCGTGTGGAAGGCGCGAGCGCGTTCGTGTCCATCATGGAAGGCTGCAGCAAGTACTGCTCGTTCTGCGTCGTGCCGTACACGCGCGGGGAGGAAGTGTCGCGGCCGTTCGATGACGTGTTGACGGAGATCGCGGATCTTGCCGGCCAGGGCGTACAGGAAGTGACACTGCTCGGTCAGAACGTCAACGCGTACCGCGGGCCGTTGACAGCCGCGACACTCGACCGCGCATCTCAGAACATCCAGGACCGGCGGCGCGTCGGACATGAAGTGGCCGATCTCGCGATGCTGCTCGAGTACGCGGCCGAAATCCCGGGCATCGAGCGGCTGCGCTACACGACCTCGCACCCGAAGGAAATGACGCAGCGGCTGATTGATGCGTATGCGAGCAACGACAAGCTCGTTTCGCACCTGCATCTGCCCGTGCAATCCGGATCGGATCGAGTGCTGGCCGCGATGAAGCGCGGCTACACCACGCTTGAGTACAAGTCGATCGTGCGGCGGCTGCGCGGCGCACGACCGGCGCTCTCGCTCACGTCCGATTTCATCGTCGGCTTCCCCGGCGAAACCGACGCCGATTTCGAGGCCACGTTGCGTCTCGTCGAGGCTGTCGCGTTCGACGGGGCCTTCAGCTTCGCGTACAGTGCACGTCCGGGGACCCCGGCAGCGGAATTACCCGATCAGGTTCCAACCGAAAAGCGGCAACAGCGGCTTTCGAAGCTGCAGGCGTTGCTCGACAGCCAGTATCGGGACTACAGCGCAGCGATGGTCGGCTCACGTCAGCGCGTGCTCGTCACCGGCCCGGCCGTCAAGAATCCGCGCGAGCTGGCCGCGCGCACAGACAATAACCGCGTCGTCAATTTTGCCGGCGACGCGGCGTCGATCGACACTTATGTCGAGGTCGACATTACCGCGGCGCTGCCGCATTCGTTGCGCGGCGAATTGACGCCTGCGCACGACTGATCGGTCGACGCGGCGCAATGGGGACCGCGGCCGACCATTGCCCGATTCTGGAGATACCACGTTCATGTCGTCCTTCCGTCTCCCCCGCGTAGCGCTCGCGCTCGCTTCGCTCGCACCCCTGCTGATGACCGGGTGCGCAAGCATTCCGCGCGCCGACGCGGCGAAGCCGTCCGACACGACCGCAATCGCCGCCGCCGCGGCGCACGCCGCGACAGATCCACAGGCGGCCAATGGTCAGGCGCCACGCGATGCCGCGCCGGGCACATCGCGCCCCGCCGCGAACACCGGTGCCGTCGCCGCTGCCGCGGCGGCCGCAGCTCAGGCGGCGCAGTCCTCCAAGCCGTTTGCAGATGTCACGAAAGACGCGCGCGAGTCGAAAGGGCTATTCACGCTGTGGCAAAAGGACGACAAGGTCTATATAGAGCTCGAACCCGACCAGTTGGACAAGCCGTACTTCTTCAAGTCGGCCATCAACCAGGGGATTGGCGAAGCACGGATTTTCGGTGGCGCCATGAACTATCCGTTCGGCGTCGCGCAGGTGGTCACGTTCCACAAGCACGGCCAGAACGTCCAGCTCATCGCGAAAAACGTGAAATACACGGCCAAGGCCGGCACGCCCGAGGCGCGCGCGGTTGCTGCCGGGTTTTCGGACAGCCTGCTCGCGGTCGCGCCGATCGCCTCGCAGCCGCATCCGGAGCGGAAGTCGCTGCTGATCGATGCGAACGCGCTGCTGCTCGCGGATCTTCCCGGCGCGGCGTCGGTGCTGGAACGAACCTATCGGCAGCCATATTCGTTCGACTCGCGCAATTCGTCGATCGGCACGACGCGCACCGAGGCCGACAACGTGACGCTCGAGGTGTCGGCGCACTACGCGCTGTCGCGGCTGGTGCTGCCGCCGCCCCCGCCTGCAACCTCCGGGCTGCCGTCCCCGCCGATTACGCTGCCGGATGTGCGCAGCATGTTCATCGGCTACCACTACTCGCTGTCGAAGCTTCCCGATGTCCCGATGCACGCGCGTCCCGCGGATGAACGCGTCGGCTACTTCACGACCGAGGTGCTCGACTTCACGTCGGACTTGCACCGCGTGCCTGTGCAACGCTACGCGAACCGCTGGCGCCTCGAGAAGAAGGATCCGGCGGCGGAGCTTTCAGAGCCTCGGCAGCCGATCGTGTTCTGGCTCGATCGCAACATCCCCGTCCGCTACCGGGAACCCATCCGGCAGGGCATCCTCGAATGGAACAACGCCTTCGAGCGCATCGGCTTCAAGGACGCGATCCGCGTGGAAATCCAGCCGGAAAACGCCGATTTCGATACGTCAGACATCCACCACGCATCGGTGCGCTGGCAGACGGTTGCGAAGACCTCCTACGGTGCGATCGGTCCGTCTGTCGTCGATCCGCGCACGGGAGAAATTCTCGACGCCGACATCGGCATCGACGCGAACAACGTTCGCGTCGTCCGCAATCTGCGTCACGAATACCTGCCGCCGAGCAAGGACGCGTTCGCGGAGCTTGCGAAGGCGCAGGCGGAGGCCACCAACCGCGCGAATGCGCAGATGGTCTGCACGTACGATGACGCTGCAACGGAAGAGGCCGCGTTCGGCCTGTCGCTGCTCGAGGCGCGTGGCGATATTTCGCCCGACAGCCCGGACGTCGACCGCTTCGTCGATCTGTTCCTGAAGAGCGTCACGATGCACGAGGTCGGCCACACGCTCGGACTGCGCCACAACTTCCGCGCGTCCACCGTTTACACCGACCTGCAACTCGAGGACACCGATTTCACGGCGAAGAACGGGATCTCCGGGTCGGTGATGGAGTACAACCCGTGGAATCTTGCGGTCAAGGGCGAAAGACAGGGCGAGTACCAGATGTCGACGCTTGGCCCTTACGACTATTGGGCGATCGAGTACGCGTACAAGGAAATACCAGCGGAAAAGGAGGGCGCCGAGCTCGAGAGGATCGCCAGTCGTTCGAGCGATCCGTGGCTCGCGTACTCGACCGATGAGGACGTCGCATTCTTTGCGGTCGATCCGGCCGTGAACCAGCTCGACCTCGGCACCGATCCCTTGGCGTACGCAAAAAAGCGCCTGGCGCTTGTGCGTGAGCTCTGGCAACGCACGGAGCGTCTCGAACTGCAGCCGGGCGACAGCTATTCGGTGCTGCGTCGAAATTTCACCCGGGGGCTGAACGAAGCGGGGCAGGGCGCCGTGTACGCATCGAAATACATCGGAGGCCTGACGACGCTGCGCGATCGCGTCGGCAGCGGCCGGCAGCCGCTCATGCCGGTCGACGTGACGAAGCAGCGCGCGGCCCTTGCAATGCTGGCGAACGAGGTCCTCTCCGCGGACAGCTTCAATTTCTCGCCGGCATTCCTGCGCCGGATGACGGTGTCGACGTTCGACATCGATGACGCGCAGGAGCTCGGACGCCCCACACCGCCGCTCGACCTGCCGATCGACCAGCAAGTGCTCGGACTGCAACGCGGCGTTCTCGATACGCTCATGAGCCCATCGATCGCGCAGCGTCTCCTGAACAATGCGGCGAAGGTCGATGATCCGAAGCAGGCGCTCAAGCTCTCCGAGCTCTACGCGGCCCTGCACGACGCCGTATGGAGCGAGCTTCGCACCGGCAAGGACATCACGCTGTTCCGCCGTAACCTGCAGCGCGAGTACGCGACGCGGGTCGCGAACGCGCTGCTCAAGCCGACGGCATCGATGCCTGCGGACGCCCGCGCGCTGTTCCGGGTCGACGCGTCGCGGTTGCGTACCGAGCTTGCAGGTGCGCCGACGGCACGCCTGTCGGCCGAAGCGAAGGCGCATATCGCTGAGATGCAATCGCTTCTGGACGAAGCGCAAAAAGCGCCGATCGTCCGCCAGGCGGTTTGACGCCTCCGCCACGACGCGCGCAGGCGGCCCGCCGCGTCGCGTCCCCGACAAGACCCGCGGGCATCGCGGGGGGTGGTCGTGCGAGCGAGTCGGTCACGCTTGCGCCGCTCGACAATCGCGCGCTCGCGAATCTCTGCGGACCGCTCGACGCGAACCTGCGGCAGATCGAGGCAGCGCTCGATGTGACGATCGGCCGACGCGGCGCGGAATTCACGATCGCCGGCGCACGGTCACAAGTGGCCCAGGGCACCGACGCCATTCGCCGCTTCTACGACGCGGCGGCCAAGCCCCTGTCGGTCGACGACATTCAGCTCGGTCTCGTCGAGATCGCCGCGCTGGCATCGAGGGGCGGCGAGCACGACGGGCATAGGCATCCGGACGAGCACGACGCCGAGGCCCACGGCGAAGAGGGTGGCCCGGCGCTTCGCACGCGACGCGCCGACCTGCACGGCCGCACGCCGAATCAGGTCGCGTATCTGGAGGCCATCCAGGCGCATGACATCAGCTTCGGCATCGGTCCGGCCGGTACCGGCAAGACGTATCTCGCGGTGGCATGTGCAGTCGATGCGCTCGAGCGCGATGCGGTGAAGCGGATCGTGCTCGTGCGGCCCGCTGTCGAAGCGGGCGAGCGCCTCGGGTTTCTGCCCGGCGATCTCGCGCAGAAGGTCGACCCGTACCTCCGACCGCTCTTCGACGCGCTCTACGACCTGATGGGGTTCGACAAGGCGGCGAAGCTGCTCGAGCGACAAACGATCGAGCTCGCGCCGCTCGCCTACATGCGCGGCCGCACGCTCAACCATTCGTTCATCATCCTCGACGAAGCGCAGAACACGACGCCCGAGCAGATGAAGATGTTCCTGACGCGGATCGGGTTCGGAACGAAGGCCGTCATTACGGGCGACATCACGCAGATCGACCTCGGACGCGGGCAGAAGAGCGGGCTTATCGAGGCCGAACGCGTGCTGAAGGGCGTGCGCGGCATTGCGTTCGTCCGCTTCACGAGCGCCGACGTCGTCCGTCATCCGCTCGTGCAGAAGATCATCGACGCCTACGAGCGCGACTCGAATGCATGAGCGCGGCGACTGCCCGCGCGCCACGCCTTGCGCTCACCGTGCAGAACACGGTTCCGTCTGCGGGCATTCCGTCGCAAGCGGCCCTTCGCCGCTTCGTTCGGGCGGCGCTCGCGCGCGATGCCCTGGTCACGCTCCGCATCGTCGACGGGCGCGAGGGCCGCGCACTCAACCGTCGCTACCGTGGCCGGGACTACGCTACGAACGTCCTCACATTCGTGTACGATGACGACGTGTCGCTTGCAGGCGACATCGTGCTGTGCGCCCCTGTCGTTCTCAAGGAGGCCCGCGCGGCGCACAAGACGCCTGCCGCACATTACGCGCATCTGGTGATCCACGGCATGCTGCACCTGCAGGGTTACGACCACGAGCGCGACGCCGACGCGGCTCGCATGGAAGCTCGGGAGACGGCGCTGTTGCAGAAGCTCGGATACGCCGACCCCTACGTCGGCGATCGTTCCTGATGTCGACGCCCCTCGAATCGGCGGCCCAGAAGCCGACGCTGCTCGAGCGGCTGTCGGCATTCCTCACCCGCGAACCGGAGGACCGAGAAGAGCTGATCGCGCTGCTGCGCGGCGCATTCGATCGCAGGCTGCTCGACGCGGACGCCCTGTCGATGATCGAAGGCGTGCTGTCGGTTTCGGAGACGACCGTGCGCGACATCATGATTCCGCGCGCGCAGATGGACTGCGTGTCGATCGACGACTCGCCGCCCGATTTCATGCCGCTCATCATCGAGACCCGGCACTCGCGGTTTCCGGTGATCGGAGAATCGAAGGATGACGTCATCGGCATCCTGCTCGCCAAGGAGCTTTTGAACTACTACGCGAAACCCGACGAGTTCAGCCTCCGCGAGACGCTGCGCCCGGCGGTGTTCGTGCCCGAATCCAAGCGGCTCAACGTGCTGCTGCGCGAATTCCGGGCGAACCGCAACCACATTGCCATCGTCGTCGACGAATACGGTGGCGTGTCCGGTCTCGTGACGATCGAGGACGTGCTGGAGCAGATCGTTGGCGACATCGAGGACGAGTACGACTTCGACGAGAGCGAGGACAACATCATTCCCGAGGCCGGCGGGCGCTATCGGGTGAAGGCGCAGACCGAGATCGAGGATTTCAACGCGCAGTTCGGAACGACCTTCGAGAGCGAAGACTTCGACACCGTCGGCGGGCTTTTGCTCAAGGAGTTCGGACGTCTGCCGAAGCGCGGAGAATCGGCAACGCTTGGCGGGTTCCGCTTCCGCGTATTGCGGGCCGACAGTCGCCGCCTGCATACGCTCCATGTCGAGCGCATTGCGCCGCCGCCCCCTGAGCAGGACGACGCGTCATAGCCTGCCGTCCTGCATGAGCGGCGACGAGCCGCCCGTCGAACTTCGTTCCGTACCCGCCGCCAGCAGCGCAGCCGCCAAGCTGCAGCCGACGCCGGAAGCGAGCGCGTTCGCGACGCCGCAGGGGCAAGCGTGGGGCGGCCATGTGCTTGCGCTGGCCGCCGGCGCGTGCGCGGTGTTCTCGTTTGCGCCGTATGCGATGTCCGGTCTCGTGCTCGTGTCGCTCACGCTGCTTTTGTGGTTGTGGCAGCGCGCGGAGACGGCACGTCACGCCGCGTGGCTCGGCTTCTGGTTCGGCGCAGGTCTCTTCGGCGCAGGCGCCTCCTGGCTCTATATCGCGATCGAGATGTTCGGCGGCATGCCGCCATGGCTCGCATTCATCTCGATCGCCGTGCTGGTCACGTACCTGTCGCTATGGCCGGCAGGCGCGGGATTTCTTGCCGCGCGGTTCGCAGCACCTGGATCGATCGCGCGCCTGTCGATCGCCGTGGGTGCATTCACGGCCACTGAATGGATTCGCAGTTACCTCTTCACCGGCTTCCCCTGGCTTGCGCTCGGCTACAGCCAGGCGCCTGACGGACTCGTCGCGGGATACGCGCAAGTCGGCGGCGTTTACCTGGTCACGCTCGCGATCGTTCTCGCGGCGGCGCTTGTCGCGTACGCGATCGACGGTCTCGCCCGCAACGCGCGGGGCGGAATCGCGCTCGCGAGCCTCGGCTTGTTATTACTGGCAGTGACCGGCGCCGCGATCACACGCGTCGAATGGACACGGCCTGCAGGAGGCGCGCTCGATGTCTCGCTCGTGCAGGGCAATGTGCTGCAGGACGTCAAGTTCGACCAGCAATTCCGGACGAACACGTTCGATCGCTATCTGCGGCTCGTCGAAGAGAGCCGGGGACGGCTGATCGTGCTGCCCGAGAGCGCGTTCCCGATGTTCTCCGATGAAATTCCGGACGCCGTGCTGCTGTCGCTCATTCGAATGGCAAGCGCGCGCAACGGCGACGTGCTGCTCGGGCTCTTCACGGCGGAGCCGCCGGAGCCGGGCGGCGTCGAGCCTCGCTACTACAACACCGTCATCGCGCTCGGCGATTCCGACCTGCAGTTCTATCGGAAGAACCACCTGGTGCCATTCGGCGAGACGATCCCGCTCAAGCCTCTCATCGGCTGGCTGATCCGCTCGGTGCTGCAGATTCCGCTCGCCGATCAGGCGCGCGGCGGTGCGACGCAACCGGCGCTGAACGTCGCGGGGCAGCGCGTCGCGGTCAACATATGCTACGAGGATGCCTTCGGCGCCGAACTCATCCACGGCGCGCGCGAGGCGCACATCCTCGTGAACGTCACGAACGACGCCTGGTACGGCCGTTCGATCGCCGCCGAGCAGCACAACCAGATCGCCGCGATGCGCGCGCTCGAGCTCGGACGCCCGATGCTTCGCGCGACGAACACCGGCATCACATCGGCGATCGGCCACGACGGCCGCGAAATCGCGCGGATGCCGTGGTTCACGACGGGCGTCCTCGAAGTGTCGATCGTCGGACGCGAAGGGGCGACGCCGTACGTGCGTTTTGGCGATGCACCGGTGCTCATCCTTTCGGCGCTGCTGATCGGCGCCGCGTTCGCAAGCGCACGACGGCGAACGCTGCGCTAGAGAACGGGGGAATCCCGGTAAAATCGCAGGCGTCCGTCATGCCGACGCGTCACGCGATGCAAACATTCCAGCAGGTGATCCTTGCGCTGCAGCGGTACTGGGACGCGCAGGGATGCGCATTGCTGCAGCCCTACGACATGGAAGTCGGCGCCGGCACGTCGCACACGGCCACGTTCCTGCGGGCGCTTGGGCCGGAGCCGTGGCGCGCAGCGTACGTCCAGCCATCGCGGCGTCCCAAGGACGGACGGTACGGCGAAAACCCGAACCGGATGCAGCATTACTACCAGTACCAGGTGGTGTTGAAGCCGGCACCCACCAACATCCTCGACCGTTATCTCGCGTCGCTCGAAGCGCTGGGCTTCGATCTTCGTCACAACGATGTGCGTTTCGTCGAAGACGACTGGGAGAATCCGACGCTCGGCGCATGGGGGCTTGGATGGGAAGTCTGGCTGAACGGCATGGAGGTTACGCAGTTCACGTACTTCCAGCAGGTCGGCGGACTCGACTGCAACCCGATCACCGGCGAGATCACGTACGGTCTCGAGCGGCTCGCGATGTACCTGCAGGGCAAGGAGAACGTGTTCGATCTCGTGTGGGCAATGCAGGAAGAGGACGGCGTTCCGCGTGCGCTCACGTACGGCGACGTCTATCACCAGAACGAAGTCGAGCAGTCCACGTACAACTTCGAGCAGTCGAACGCGCCCGGGCTGACCGAGCTCTTCGGCTTCTATGAGAGCGAAGCAAAGCGGCTCCTCGAAGCGCGCTTGCCGCTTCCCGGCTACGAGATGATCCTGAAGGCCGCGCACACGTTCAACCTGCTCGACGCGCGCGGCGCCATCTCCGTCACCGAGCGCGCGGCCTACATCGGGCGTATCCGTGCGCTGTCGCGCGAGGTGGCGCAGGCGTATGTGGATGCACGGGAAGCGCTCGGCTTTCCGATGCTGCCCGAGCGCTATCGAAAGATCGCCGCTTGAGTCTCGAGGAGCGCCTGCATAGCGCGCATGCGATTCCCATGAGCGTTCGCCGGCCGGGATGAGCGCAGCCGCGGCATCCAACATCGAGCGATCGGATGCGGTAGCGACGCTCGTCGTCGAACTCGTCACCGAGGAGCTGCCTCCTAAGGCATTGAAGGCACTCGGCGCAGCGTTCGCGGAAACGCTCGCGAGCGAGTTGCGCAAGCGCGGCCTGTGCCCGCCGCAGTCCGTCATGATGGCGTTCGCCACACCTCGAAGGCTTGCTGCGGCGATCACCCATGCCCGAGACGTCGCGCCCGACGCCGAGGTCGTGACCAAGCTGATGCCGGCGAAAGTGGCGTTCGACAGCGAAGGTCAACCGACGCCCGCACTGCAGAAGAAGCTCGCATCGCTCGGACGCGCGCATCTTGCTACCGCCGCACTCGATGCATCCGAGGGTCCCGACCAGCGCTATGTCGAAAACGACGGCAAGGCCGATTACGTGTATCTGCGGAGCCGCGCAAAGGGACAATCGCTCGCCCAGGGATTGCAGGAAGCGCTCGATGCGACGCTGGAGCGGTTGCCCATTCCCAAGGTGATGCGCTATCCGGCACGCGGCAGCTATTACAACGATGTCACCTTCGTCCGGCCTGCGCATCGTTTGCTGGCCCTTCACGGAACGCGTGTGGTTCCCGTGAACGCGCTCGGCCTCGTCGCAGCCAACATCACGGCCGGACACCGCCTGCTGTCGCGCGACGACATTCACGTGGCGTCCGCCGACGCCTATGCGCCAACCCTCGAAGCCGAAGGCAAAGTGCTTCCGGAGTTCGGGAGGCGTCGCGCCGCGATCGTGGCGCAGCTCGAACGTGCAGCGGAAGGCGCCGTGGTCCTGATGCCGGAAGCGCTGCTCGACGAAGTGACGGCGCTCGTCGAATGGCCGAGCGTGTACGCAGGCACATTCGACTCCGCGTTCCTCGCGGTGCCGCAGGAGTGCCTGATCCTGACGATGCAGCAGAACCAGAAATATTTCGCGCTCGCCGATGCCGGCGGCCGCCTGACAGCGCGCTTCCTGATGGTGAGCAACGTCGAGGCGCAGGACCCGTCGGCAATCGTGCGAGGCAACGAGCGCGTGCTTCGGGCACGACTTGCCGATGCGCGCTTCTTCTTCGACCAGGATCGCCGCGAGCCGCTCGCCTCGCGCGTCCCGCGGCTGTCGGGAATCGTCTACCACCACAAGCTCGGCTCGCTCGGCGATCGTGCCGAGCGGCTTCGTTTCCTCGCGCGGAATCTCGGTCCGCGCATCGGCGCGAACCATGACCTGTCGGACCGCGCGGCGATGCTCGCGAAAGCGGATCTCGTGACCGACATGGTCGGGGAGTTTCCGGAACTGCAGGGGACGATGGGGCGCTATTACGCGCAGCACGACGCCGAGCCGCCCGAAATTGCCGACGCGATCGCGCAACACTACTGGCCGCGCTACGCGGGCGATGCGTTGCCGGAGAAGCCGGTTGCGCAGGCCGTCGCCCTCGCCGACAAGCTCGAGAGTCTCGCCGGCCTGTTCGGCATCGGCGCACTGCCGACGGGTGACAAGGATCCGTTCGGGCTGCGCCGTGCGGCGATCGGCGTCCTGCGGATCCTGATCGAGAAGCGACTTGCGCTTCCGCTCACGCCGTTGCTCGGACTCGCGTTCCAGGCGTTCAATCAGGTCCCCGCCAACCAACCCGTACCCGAGGCGCTCGCCGACTTCCTGTACGAGCGGCTGCGCGGTCACTTGCGCGACCAGGGCTATACGGCGAACCAGGTCGAAGCAGTCCTCGTGCAGCGGCCGCAGCGCATCGATCTCGTGCCCGATCAGCTCGCGGCGGTCAAGGCATTCGAGGCACTGCCGGAAGCCGACGCGTTGTCCGCCGCGAACAAGCGGATCGTCAACATCCTGCGCAAGAGCGGTGGCGAGGCGGCGCCCGGCATCGACGTCGAGCGCCTCACGGAGGGCGCGGAACGCGACTTGTGGCAATCGTTCGAAACGCTCGCCCCGGAGGTGGATCGCCATTGCGCGAGCGGCGATTACACGAGCGCGCTCATCACCCTTGCGTCGGCGAAGCCCGCCGTCGATCGCTTCTTCGACGACGTGATGGTGATGGTCGACGACGCCGGCGTGCGTGCCAACCGGCTCGCGCTGCTCTATCGCGTTGCGACGACGATGAATCGCGTCGCCGACATTTCCAAGCTCGCGGCCTGACGCCGCCTTCATAACGCCGGCCGTTCCACCTCGCCATGGTCCAGTTCGCGTCCGACGCCGTCGTCCAGACCCGTGCCGCCCGCCTGATCGTGCTCGATCGCGATGGCGTCATCAGTCACGACAGCGACCAGTTCATCAAGTCGCCGGACGAATGGCGGCCGATTCCCGGCAGCCTTGCGGCAATCGCGCGGCTCAACCACGCGGGCTATCGCGTCGTCGTCGCGACGAACCAGTCCGGCGTCGGCCGCGGCCTGCTCGATTTCGCGACGCTGAACGCGATCCACGACAAGATGCATCGGGCGCTCGGCCAGGCAGGCGGGCGCATCGACGCGGTGTTCTATTGTCCGCACACGGCCGATTCGCGCTGTGAATGCCGCAAGCCGAAGGCCGGCATGCTGCAGGAGATCGGCGTGCGCTTCAACGTCGCGATGGCGGGTGTGCCGTGCGTCGGTGACGGCCTGCGCGATCTGCAGGCGGCGGAGGCCGTGGGCGCACAGCCGATCCTCGTGCTCACGGGCAAGGGCGAGAAGACGTTGCGAGACGGCGGATTTCCGAAAAACACCGTGATCTTCCCTGACCTCGCGTTCGCCGCGTCGGCGCTACTGGCCGGCGATTAGCGCTGCTCCGCGCCATCATTCGAACGTGAAAGAGCGTCTAACGCCTGTTATGGGTACGGACAAGAGCGCGTTTGGCATCAACACACCCTAGTCAGCACCCATGGGTTCCGCGCTTCGCTCGCTCGCCTTTGCGCTGTTCCAGATCATCGTCACGCCGCCCTACGCGGTGTCCATCCTGCTGCTCGCCTGGCTGCCGCGGATTCCACGTTATCGCTACATTACGTGGTGGTGCGCGATGAACCTGTGGGCCGCGCGCTGGATCTGCGGCATTCGGAGCCGCGTCATCGGCGCGGAGAATATTGCGCCGACGCCGATGATCGTCGCATGCAAGCACAGCTCGACATGGGAGACGCTGTTCCTGTCGCGCTATCTGCCGCCGCTCGCGTACGTCGCCAAGAAGGAGCTGCTGTCCGTGCCGTTCTTCGGCTGGGGTTTTCGCCTCGCATCACCGATTACGATCGACCGCACCGCGGGCCAGGACGCGATGATGCAGATCTCCGAACAGGGCCGCGCACGCTTCGCCGAGGGCTTCTGGATCATCCTGTATCCCGAGGGCACGCGGATCCGTGTCGGCAGGCGTGTTCGGTACAAGACCGGCGCGGCGCGCCTCGCCATCAACATGCAGGTGCCGATTCTTCCGATCGCACACAATGCAGGTTGGGTGTGGCCGAAGGGCGTGATGGGCAAGCGGCCGGGTACGATCACGATGTCGATCGGCAAGCCTATTGCACCGAACGCGATGAATCCGACGGAGTTGATGCAGGTCGTCGAAAACTGGATCGAGGACGAAGTGGCACGACTGGGTCCGGCAACTGCGCAGCGCGTCGAGGCGTCGACGATCGCCTGTCCACCGCCGGCCGCATGAAGCCGTCCCCCTCTGCACGGGAGATCGTGCTTGCCGGTCGCACGATCACCTATCGGCTGATCCGCGCGCGACGCCGCTCGATCGGCATGGACGTTGACCTCGATGGCCTCACGGTCCGCGCTCCGCGCTGGGTCGCCGTGCGCGACATCGAGCAGGCGCTGACGGAGCGCGGCACATGGATCGTCCGCTCGCTCGACGAATGGCAGAACCGCCGCCGCGACGTGATGCCGCGCGAGTGGAAATCGGGCGCGCCGATCGTCTACCGCGGGGTCGAGCTCGCGCTCGCCGTTCACGCGTCGCGCCGCATGGCGATCGCCGCCGACCTGTTCCACCTGACTGTTCGCCATCCGCACGCGCACGACGAGCAGCAGGTTGCCGCAAGCGTCGGCGACTGGCTGAAGGCGCAGGCGTGGACGCTCGTCGCAGCCCGCGTCTCCGATTACGTCCGTCGAATCACGGCGCACACGGCGTGCGTTCGCTTGTCGAATGCGCGGAGCGAATGGGGCAGCTGCAATGCCAAGGGCGAGATTCGCCTCAACTGGCGGCTCGTGCAGTTGCCGCCGATGCTCGCCGAATACGTCGTCGCGCACGAGGTCGCGCACATGGTCGAGCTCAATCATTCGGCGCGCTTCTGGGCAGTCGTCGAGAAGCTGCTTCCGGGTCACGCGGCTTTGCGCCGTCAGCTCGACGACTGGACGGCGCTGCTCGCCGCCTGACGCGCGTTCAGCCGGTCAGTCGCCTGCAGGCGCGGACAATTCAGGCATCCGCACTGCAACGCGCGCCTGAGTCCTGATGAGCCGCGTCAGTGCCGCTGCCAGCTCCTCCTCGCCGCGCGAATCGCGCCAACGTCCGTTGTCCGGACGAAAGTGGAGACCGCCGCTCTTCGCTGCGACCCATATCTCGCGGTTCGGTACATGCCGATTGACGATGATTCGGCTATCGTCTTCGCATTCGATCGTCAGCACGCCGTCGCGAACGCTCCAGTCCAGGTCCGCGTCGCTGGTCTCGAGCGCCGCATCGAGCGCGAGACCGATCTTGTCGAGCGTCGCGTCGGCGGCGGCGATGAAAGCGGATTCATCCATGATCGCGTGCTAGGATGCAGCGCATCCTAGCAATGTGGTGTACGAGACGTTGGTGAACGCCGGAATGTTACGTCAATTCACTTTCCGGGGCGCGCTCCTCGCCGGCCTGGTCGCAGGCGCGCTCGCTGTCGGCGGATGCGGCATCAAAGGCCCGTTGCGCCCGGCGCCCAAGGCCACCGCAACCCCGCCACCGGCGCCCACCGAGAATCCCGCGCGCGCCCCCACGACGACGTCGCCGGCGCTTCCGCCGCCCTCGTCATCGGGCAGCGATCAACGGCAGTGACCGGCTTCGCTTACGTCGACGGCGTGCTTCACGCCGAAGACGTTCCACTCCCTGCGCTGGCCGAGCGCTTCGGCACCCCATGCTACGTCTATTCGCGTGCGCTGCTTGCTAACGCGTATCGCGGCTTCGATTCGGCGTTCGCAGGCCTGCCCCATCTCGTCTGCTATGCGATGAAGGCTAATTCGACGCTCGCGATCCTCGAGCTCTTCGCCTCGCTCGGCAGCGGCTTTGACATCGTGTCCGGTGGCGAGCTCGTGCGCGTGCTCGCGGCAGGTGGCGACCCGAGCAAGGTCATCTTCTCAGGCGTAGGCAAGACCGACGCCGAGATGGAGGCGGCGCTCGAGGCTCGCATCCTGTGCTTCAACGTGGAATCGGCGAGCGAGCTCGATCATCTCGCGGCGGTCGCCGCCCGCATGAACGTGCGCGCGCCGATCAGCCTACGCGTTAACCCCGACGTCGATCCGCTCACGCACCCCTACATCTCGACCGGGTTGAAGGAAAGCAAGTTCGGCGTGCCGCTCGAAGACGCGCCTGCGCTCTACCGCCGCGCGGCCCGCCTCCCGTCGATCGCCGTGCGCGGCATCGACATGCATATCGGCTCGCAGATCACCGAGCTCGCGCCGTATCGCGAAGCGGCCGCCCGCATGCTGTCGCTGGTGGATGCGCTGGCCGCCGAAGGAATCGTCCTCGAGCATGTCGACTTTGGCGGCGGCCTCGGCATCCGCTATCGAGACGAATCACCCGTTCCGATCGTCGATTACGCAACGATGGTGCGCGAGCTTTTCGCGGACCGGCGCGAGCGCCTGCTGTTCGAGCCCGGCCGCCGGCTGGTGGGAGATGCGGGGATTCTGCTGACGCGCGTACGCGTGCTGAAACCTGGCGCCGCACGCAACTTCGCAGTGGTCGATGCGGCGATGAACGACCTGCTGCGACCCTCGCTTTACGGCGCATGGCACGCGGTCGATCCGATACGACCTCGTGCGGGCGGCGCAATGCGGTGGGACGTCGTCGGACCGGTCTGCGAGAGCGGCGACTTCCTGGCGCTCGATCGCGAGATCGCGCTTGCCGAGGGCGATCTCCTCGCCGTGCGCGACGCAGGCGCGTATGCGATGGCGATGAGCTCGAACTACAACGCCCGCCCTCGTGCGTGTGAAGTGCTCGTCGACGGCGCGGCGGCGCATCTGATCCGCCGGCGCGAAACACTCGCCGAACTCCACGCGCTCGAACTGCTTCTGACGCCGCAAACGCCGCGCTGATGAGCGCGAATTTCGCGTCGAATGGCGTGTGCGAATAAGCAACAGTGCCGTTTCGCGCTGTTCGATGACCGGCTCAAATCTTGCAAAAGCGTAAAACGTGGCTACAATGCTGGCAGCAGGTGGCAACGGATTTGTCAAGGGGTCGATGCGAATTTTTAGGAAACAGCGCGTCATCCGGAGGCAACCGGCGACACCTGCGAAGTTGGACCATAACAGTCATATGAACTCAGACAGGAGATGCAAAGATGATGGCTGACATGATGTCGATGATGACGCCTTCGGCTCCGGCCGCGGCGCCGAAGAAGAAGGCGAAGAAGCGCAAGGCGGCTCCGAAGAAGTCGGCCGCCAAGAAGTCCACCAAGAAGCGGGCTGCGAAGAAGTCGACGAAGAAGCGGGCTGCGAAGAAGACGGCTCGCAAGGGTGCGCGCAAGGGCGCAACCAAGAAGCGCGCGGCGAAGAAGGGTGCTCGCAAGGGTGCCCGTAAAGGCGCGACGAAAAAGCGAGCCGCGAAAAAGTCGACGAAGCGGGCTGCGAAGAAGTCGTCCGGCCGCAAGAGCGGTGGCCGCAAGACGGCCAAGAAGAGAGCCTCGAAGAAGAAGTAGTACCTTCGACCGGCTTTCGTCACACACGTGTGACGGACGAAAACGGGCGGCGCATCGTGCGTCGCCCGTTTTGCTTGAACCTACGGTAGCGCGCGGCTCGCGCGCCGGGTCCAGAAGCTAGTGGCCGTTCGCGCTGGCGCGCGCGGATGACATGGCCGCCGGCGATTTCTTCCCGCCCCCGCCTCCACCGCTTCGCGTCGCGACCGCCCGGCTGCCGCTCGTCCTGCCTTTGGCTTTGGCCGCGCGCGTCCCGTGTCCCTTGCCCGCTGACTTGACCGGCGACACGTCGCTCGTCACGCGCAGGCGCTGGCCCACGTTGACGTTGTCGCTCGCAAGACGATTCCACCGCGTCATATCCTGCGGGGTGACGCCGTAACGTGCGGCGATCGCGTAGAGGGTCTCGCCGCGCGTGACCGTGTGATAGAACGTTCGCCCTGCGGGAACGGTGGTGAACACGGCGTTCGCGAGCGATTCGGCGGCCTCCTGCGTTGGACGCTGCATCGGCACGAGCAGCGCGTATCCGGCAGGAACCGTCTGCCGCGGTCCGATGCCGTTGACCGAGCGCAACGTCTCGATCGAAAGCCCGTAGCGGATCGCGATCTGCGGCAGCGACTCGCCCGCTTTCATCCGATGCGCCTGCCACGATACGAGCGGCTGATCGACGAGGTTCAGTTTCGCGGCGAACACCTCGGCCTTGTCGATCGGGAGCAGGATCGCGTAGTCGTCGGCGCCGGAGATGACCGGACGGTTGTGCTGCGGATTGAGCGCGAGAAACTCGTCGAGCGGCAGCTCGGCAAGCTCCGCCGCGCGCTTCACGTCCATGCGCACCGTCGTGCGCACGACAGCAAAGTAGGGCGCGTTCGGAACGTCGGCCAGGACCAGTCCGTACTTCTGCGGATTCGCGATGATGTTCTTCACCGCCTGCAGCTTCGGCACGTAATTGCGCGTCTCGTCCGCCATGCGCGTCAGGTTCGCGAAGTCCGTCGGCAGGCCCTTCGCACGGCTTCGCGCAACGGCTCGCCGCACGTTCCCTTCGCCCCAGTTGTACGCGGCAAGCGAAAGCTGCCAGTCGTTGAATTCGGCATTCAGCGTTTGCAGATAATCGAGCGCCGAGCTGGTGGCCGCCACGACGTCGCGCCGCGAATCGAACCACCACGTCTGCTCGAGTCCGTACACCTTTCCGGTCGATGGCATGAACTGCCATATGCCGGACGCGCGGCTCACCGACATTGCATTGGGGTTGAAGGCACTCTCGACCATCGGCAGGAGCGCGATCTCGAGCGGCATGCCGCGCGTCTCGACCTCCGTCACGATGTGATACAGGTAGCGACGACTGCGCTCGATCATCCGCGCCACGTAGTCGGGCCGCTGCGAATACCACTGTTCCCACTTCTCGACGAGCGGTCCATCGATGTCGGGGATCGCGTAACCCTTGACGATCCGATCCCACAAATCGCCCGTCGAGGGCGGCAGGGGCTCGAGGTCGGCAGCGTCACCGACGAACGGATCGACCATGACGAGCTTCGGCGGAGCAGGTGGAAACGTGATCGCCGGCAAGGGCGGCGGACTGACAGGCGGTGCTTCGACCGGTGTCGGCGGTTGCGGAGTTGCGCACGCAGCGAGCGCAAGAACAACCAAAAGGATCAGGGATCGTCGATAGTGCAATTCGGTCGCGTCGTCGTCAGGGGAATCGCCGCAAAATTCCGGCGATAGTAGGCTCGCGCGCTACGAGCGTCAACCGGACGCGTCGTAATCGCCCGTAATCTGAAGCCGTCTTTCCGACCTCGCAGCCCGGCTGAGCTACGAGCATCGACTCGACGCGTCGCCCGTCACTTGAAGCCGTCTTTCCATGCTCGCAGCGCCGCGAATGAATCGACGGGGTCGTCGATTTTGCGACCCGCGTGCGCGGCGGCCTGCGCCATGACACCGGGACGCGCGGCGCGCAGGAACGGATTCGTCTCGAGCTCGTCACCGATTGTCGACGGCAGCGTCGCTTCGTCGCGCTCGCGTTTCGCCTGCTCGCGAGCGGTGCGCGCGCGAATCGCGGCATGGTCCGGCTCGACCGCTTCGGCGAAGCGCAAAGTCGCCAGCGTGTATTCGTGTCCGCAGAAGACCCGCGTGGCGGGTGCGAGCGAGGCGAGCTTGCCGAGCGACGACCACATCTGACCCGGCGTGCCTTCGAACAGACGCCCGCATCCCGCCGCGAAGAGTGTGTCGCCGCAGAACAGAACCGGGTCGGCATCGGTCGAATAAAGGGCGATGTGCCCGGCCGTATGACCCGGAATGTCGAAGACGGCGAGCGACAGCGCAACGCCCGGCACGTCGATGTGATCGCCCTCGCGGAGCGCCTGCGTGCGCCCCGGCACGGTTTCGCGGGCCGGACCGAAAACCGGCACGTCGTGGCGCGCGCACAGCGCGGGGATTCCACCGACGTGATCGGCGTGATGGTGTGTCGCGATGATCGCCGTGAGCCGCATATCGTTCGCTTCCAGCCAGGCGAAGACCGGCGCGGCGTCGCCGGGGTCGACGACGGCGACGGAGCGCTGGTTGGTCACGGCCCAGATGTAGTTGTCCCTGAATGCGGGGATGGGGATAATCGTTCTCATGCGCGAACCCTCCGCTGCCGGAGATACGCTGTCGATGGGCTTCGCCGACTGGCTTTCGACGCCGCTCGGCTTTTACCTGAAGAAGCGCGAGCAGGCATACTTCGATGAGACTGTCGCGGACATCTTCGGTTTCCACGCGTTGCAGATCGGCCTGCCCGAGTGTCACTTTCTCGCTCAAAGCCGCATCGTTTCGCGCTGGAGCCTGGACTACGACCCGCCGGCCGACATCATCGCAGATCCGCACGGCCTGCCGTTTGGCGAGAACACGATCGACCTGATCGTGATGCCGCACGCGCTCGAGTTCACCGACGATCCCCACCTGATGCTGCGCGAAGCGTGGCGGGTCATCCGCCCCGAAGGGCAGATCGTTCTGTCCGGCTTCAATCCGTTCTCGCTCTTCGGCATGCGACGCTATTTCGGACGTGGTTCTACGCCGCCCTGGAACGGCAACTTCATCGCGCTCTACCGGATGAAGGACTGGCTCACGCTGCTCGGCTTCGACGTCGTCGGCGGACGATTCGATTGCTACGCTCCGCCGTTCACGCAGGAAAAGTGGCTGCGTCGCTTCTCGTTCTTCGAGAATACCGGCGACCGCTGGTGGCCGATCACCGGCGGCGTGTACTACCTCCGCGCGACGAAGAAGGTGATCGGCATGCGCGTGCTCGCACCGGCATGGGAGCGGCGGGAGCGCAGGATGCGCGCGCTCGCTCCCGCGGCTCGAGCGCGCGAAGGATTGACGATGCACCGTGATGGCGAAACCTCGCCGGAGACGTCGTCATCCCGGTGAGCGCGGTCGTGATCTATACCGATGGTGCGTGCAAAGGCAATCCGGGGCCCGGCGGATGGGGCGCGCTGCTGATCGCGAACGGTCACGAGAAGGAGCTTTGCGGCGGCGAGCCGCACACCACGAACAACCGGATGGAATTGACGGCCGTCATCCGCGCGCTGGAGGCGCTGAAGCGCACATCGGAGGTCGATCTCTACCTCGATTCCAAGTACGTCAAGCACGGCATCGAAAGCTGGATTCACGTCTGGAAGAAGAATGGCTGGCGCACGAGCGACCGCAAGCCGGTGAAGAACGCCGAGTTGTGGCGTGAGCTCGAGGCGTTGACCAAGCTGCATGCAATCCGCTGGCACTGGGTGCGCGGCCATGCGGACACGCCCGGGAACCACCGCGCGGACGAGCTCGCAAACCGCGGCGTTGCGCAGGTCAACGGGCAAAGTTGACCGAGCGCGAGGAGGACGTCGGCGGGTCGCGACGATCAGGAACGTCGACCCGCGGCAAGATGAGGAACGCGAAGCTCGGCGACGATGAACGCCGTCGACGCTTGCCCACGATGAAGAACGCCGACCGCTCGGACGCGAATTGACCGATTCCGCCGCCGTAATACGACGCGGCCGCAGAGAACCCGTCGAGGCGCGACGCGGCGAGCCACGTCACGGTGCCGCCCCAGCAGTAGCCGACGATGCCGACCTTGCCGCTGTCGTGGAG
>JBKPOL010000261.1:0-14496 GCA_046733075.1 Pseudomonadota bacterium
CCGACTACGCTGCGATGCTCGCACAGCCGGATCTCGAGGCCGTGTTCGTCGTCACGCCGACGACGATGCACGCGCCGCAGATCGTCGCCGCATTGCGTGCGCGCAAGCACGTGTTCTCGGAGAAGCCGCTGTCCCTCGACATCGCGGAGTGTCAGCGCGTCGAGGCAGAAGCGGCGCTGCAGCCGGATCTCAAGGTGATGATCGGCTTCGTGCGGCGCTTCGACACCAGCTTTCGCCACGCGCATGCGCGCATCCGCGCCGGTCACATCGGACGCCCGCTGATCGTTCGGTCGCACACGCTCGACAAGCATGACCCGAGCGGCTACTTCGTCCGCTACTCGAAGTCGAGCGGCGGCATCTTCGCCGACATGAGCGTCCACGACATCGACGCGGCGCGCTGGCTGCTCGGTGCGCCCGTCTCGCCGTCGCGCGTGTTCGCGAGCGGTCTCATTGCCTTGAACGAAGGGCTGCGCGAATTCCAGGACGTGGACAACGGCGTCGCCACCTGCGAGTTCGCAGGCGGCGAAATAGCGGTCATCTCCGCTTCGCGCACGATGGCGCATGGCTTCGAGTGCCTGACGGAAGTCGTGGGGACCGAGGGGCGCATCACGGTCGGCGGCGAAGGCCGCTTCGACCATGTAACGATCGCGGACGCGAAGGGCGTCCGGCATGAAGCGACGCCGACGTTCTACGAGCGCTTCGAGGATGCGTTCCTGCGCGAGGACGCCGAGTTCGTGCAGGCGGTGCTCGACGACCGCGATCCCCCGCTGACGCTGCGCGATGCAACGGAGGCCACGCGGATTGCGCTCGCGATGCAGCAGTCGCTGCGCGAGAAGCGCGTCGTCGCATTGTGAGCGACGACTCGTCGATCACCGAGCGCTACGCCTTCGCACAATCGCTCGCGCGGCTTGGGGGCGCGCTCGCCGACGACTACTTCCGCAACCGCGAGCGGCTGACCGTCGAGCTCAAGGGCCCGCAGGACTTCGTCAGTCGCGCGGACCGCGACGTCGAGGCGCTCGTTCGACGTGAAATTGCGCGTGTCTATCCCGACGATGCGTTCCTCGGCGAGGAGACCGCGGCGTCGTTCGTCGGGCCGCTCGACCGGTGCTGGATCGTCGACCCGATCGACGGGACGCACAACTTCCTGCGGGGCATCCCTTATTGGAACATCGCGCTGGCATACGTCGAGCAAGGAAGGGCGCAGGTCGGGGTCGTCTTCGATCCCGTGCATGACGAGCTCTATCGCGCGTGCCGTGGCGATGGTGCGTGGTGCGAAAAGCGGTCGGACGCGCTTCGTCTTCGCGTGGCCGATACGCACACGCTTCCCGGCGCATTCGTGGCACTCGGTCATCACGATCGCTCGCCAAGCGAGCATCACCTCACAATACGGCGGCGGATGATGGCCGAGGGCCTTTCAATGCGCAATTTCGGCTCCGGCGCGCTCCAGCTCGCCCACGTCGCAGCGGGCCGGCTCGACGGATTCATCGAGCTCTCGCTGTCGATCTGGGATGCGATCGGCGCGCTCCTCATCGTGGAGGAGGCCGGGGGACGTACCGCGCCGTTCATGCCGTCGCCGATCACGGCGAAGGCGGTGTGCATCGCGGGGACGCCGGGGATATTCGACGACCTGGTGCGAATAACCGGGGATCCGAGCCCCGCGACATTCCGGCCGCCAATCGGCAATTAAGCGCGGCCTTCGCATCCCGGAGGAAGCGCGCTCGCCGTCGCTGCCGCGGAGGCGCAACGGGGAGCGGTTAACCTTGCGATGCGCGATCAGCAGCCCGCACGTGCCGCACAGGCGGTGCTGCGTCCCATCGCTTACTTCGCCTTCGCGAAATCTCCGGCAAACGCGAACGCGATGCCCGCCGGATCGACGTACTTGCGCAGTGCGGCGTTCGCCGACTCAACCGTCACCGCTGCGATCGCATCGTCTATCTTCTGCGAGAACGCCCAGGTGCGACCGAGGAATTCCTGCGAGATGAGCGATCCGGCGAGCGCGTCGTCCTGCGCGCGTGCGATGCGCCGCTCCTCGAGCAAGGCCTTCCTCGCGGCCGTCACTTCCTGCTCCGTGAATCCGGCGTCGCGCGCGCGGGCCATTTCCTCCGCGGTGACTGCGCGGACCCGCGAGAGATTCTGCGGCGCGAAGATCGCGTAAAGGATGAACGCGCTGTTCGCGTCGATCGACGACGGCTGGAACACCGACCCGACGCCGTACGAGAGTCCCTCCTGCACGCGCACGCGCTTGAAGATCCGCGAATCGGAATCCCCGCCCAGCATGCGGTTCGCCACGAGCAGCGCGGCATAGTCGGACGCTTCGTCGTTCAGCGGCATTGCAAGCCGTCCGAACATCGCCGCGTTCGCCTTGTCCGGCGTCTCGAACGTCTGTGGCTCTGCCTTCGTCGGATAGAACGGCTGCGGCACGCGCGCATAGGCCGTCGCGCTCCTGAAATCGCCGAACAGCTCCCGCACGAGCGGCCGCACCGTAGCCGCGTCGAAATCGCCGACGATCGCGAGCTCCGCATGCGACGCGCCATAGAACTTCGCGTGGAACGCCTTCACGGCATCGAGATCGACCGCCTTCACGCGCGCTATCTCCTCGTCGATCGTCGGCGTGTAGCGAACGTCGTCCGGCGGATAGGGATTGCCGGCGCGCGCGGCCACGCGGCGCGCGATCGCCGTCGGATCGGTGCGGCTCTGCTCGAGCGCGGTCAGTCGCTCCCGCTTCAACTGCTCGAATTCGGACGGCACGAACGCCGGCTCGCGCAGCGCCTCGGCGGCTAGGCGCAGCACGTCGGGGACGCTCGCCCGAACCGTGGTTGCGGCCGTCATCACGGTTGCGCCGCCCCCCCCGATGTCGAGCTTCGCGCGGAGCTTGTCGAGAGCGTCGTTGAACGCCTGCCGGTCGTGCTTCGTCGTGCCGCGCTCGAGCATTTCCGCAGTGAAGCCGGAAACCGGATTGCTGTTGCGAAGCGTGTCGACGTCGCCAAGGTCGAGGCGAAGCTCGATCTGCGCCGTTTCACCGCGCGTCTTTTTCGGCAGCAGCGCGACTTTCATTCCGCCCGGCAGTTGAATGCGCTCGGTGCGCGCCTCCAGATTCTGCGGCGTCGGGTCGAATGCTTCGCCCGCCGCGACCGGCGGATCACCCTTGTAGTTCTGCACGAGCGCCGGAATGTCCACGGCGGCGACGGCCGGCGCACGATCGGGCTTGGCTTCGGGCAGGAACATGCCGACGGTCAGGTTCGACGGCTTGAGCCAGGCACTCGCAACCCTTGTCACATCCGTAGGAGTCAGCGCTCGCCAGCGGTCGCGGCGGATGAAGAACAGCCGCCAGTCGCCTTCGGCAGTCGCATCGGCCAGCGCGATTGCGATCTTCTCGGGATCGTTTATGGTGTCGTCAAAGTCCTTTTGCGCCTTCGTTCGCACGCGGTCGAGCTCGGCCGCCGTAACCGGATGCGCCGCGACGTCGTAGAGCGTGCTGAGCAGTGTGTCGCGCGCGGTTTCGACGGATTCCCCGACGGGTACCTGCGCCCAGAAGATGACGAAGCCGGCGTCGTGCTGGAGGAACGTCCAGTTCTCGACCGACGACGCCTTCTTCCCTTCGACGAGCGCCTTGTAGAGCCGCCCGGCCGGCTCGACCGTCATGATCTCGGCAAGCGCCTCGAACGCGGTCGCGTCCGGATTCGCACCCTGTGGCAGGTGAAACATCGCACCGAGATATTGCGTTCCGGCGACGCGGCGTACGGTCACCGTCCGTTCGCCGTCCTGCACCGGCTCGACCGTATACAGCTTGGGGAGCGTGCGCGTCGGCTTGGGAATCGCGCCGAAGGACTTCGCAATGGAAGCGAGCGTGCGATCGGCGTCGAACTTGCCAGCGATCGTCAGCACGGCGTTATCGGGCTGGTAGTACATCCGGTAGAACGCGCGGAGCCGCTCGAACGGCACGTTCTCGATGTCAGAGCGCGCGCCAATGGTGGGTTTGCCGTAGTTGTGCCAGTCGAAAGCGACCGCGGCCATGCGCTTCCAGAGGACGCTCTGCGGCCGGTTCTCGCCGCTTTCGTATTCGTTGCGCACGACCGTCATTTCCGAGTCGAGCTCGGCCTTGCTGAACGTCGAGCGCGTCATCCGTTCCGATTCCATCATCAGCACCCAGTCGAGCGACGGCTGCGATGCGGTGAAGGTCTCGAAGTACGTCGTGCGGTCGTACGAAGTGGTGCCGTTGAACTGCATGCCGCGCCGGCCAAGCTCGGCAAAGACGCTCGGTGTCGAGGGCGTGCCCTTGAACAGCATGTGCTCGAGCAGGTGCGCCATGCCGGTCTCGCCGTAGTTCTCCTGTCGCGAGCCCACCTTGTAGGTGACGTCGACGGTAGTCGTCGGCTTCGTTGCGTCGGGGAAGAGCAGGACGATGAGCCCATTTCCAAGGCGATATTCGTCGACGCCCTCGACGCTTGCGACTTTGGTGACGCCCGCGGGGAGAGCGGCGACCCCGACTGCGGGGAGGAAGGCGAGGATCAGGAGCAGCCGGCGTAAGGCGTTACGGCAGACGGGCATGGCGGGCGGTCTCGGGAAAGGGCGCGAGGCACCATCGGACAACCGGCGGCGCGCAAAGTGCCGCGGGACGCTTTGGTGGGGGCGCTCTGCCCGGACACGACCGACATTGACGTTTACGTTAACGTCATGTAGCGTCTCGTGGAGTCCTCGAGCGAAGCTCGCGCGCGGTAAGCTTGTCCCCGCTCGCCCTCGGTGACGGCACGGCCGTCAGCCAGCAAAAGGTCCGCCGATGAACGACTCCACGCGCCCGCCGCTCGTCTACAAGCCCGTCGCGAAGGTGCGGTTCGTCACGGCCGCAAGCCTGTTCGACGGCCACGATGCGTCGATCAACATCATGCGGCGGATCCTCCAGGCGAGCGGATGCGAGGTGATTCACCTCGGCCATAACCGGGCGGTCGAGGAGATCGTCGACTGCGCAATCCAGGAAGACGCGCACGGCATCGCCATCTCGTCCTATCAGGGCGGCCACGTCGAGTTCTTCACCTACATGCTCGATCTGCTGCGCGAGCGCGGCGCCGCCCACATCAAGGTCTTCGGGGGCGGCGGCGGCGTGATCGTCCCCTCGGAGATCAAGGCGCTGCACGACTACGGCGTCACGCGCATCTTCTCGCCCGAGGACGGGCAGAAGCTCGGCCTGCAGGGAATGATCAACGAGATCGTCGCCGCGGCCGATGTCGATCTGACGCAGACGGCGCCGGATACAGTCTCCGACCTGCGCGAAGGGGATCGTTTTGCACGGTGGCACGCGCTGGCTCGGCTCATCAGCGCGCTCGAAGCGAACGTCGCATCGCCGGAATTGCAGGCGACGCTGCGCGATGCCGCCGCCCATGTTCAGGCGCCCGTCGTCGGAATCACCGGCACCGGCGGCGCCGGAAAGAGCTCGCTGACCGACGAGCTCGTGCGGCGATTCCGCCTGGACCAGCGCGACGCCCTGGAGATCGCGATTCTTTCCATCGATCCTTCGCGCCGCAAATCGGGCGGAGCGCTGCTCGGCGATCGGATCCGGATGAACGCCATCCAAGCGCCGAATATCTACATGCGCTCGCTCGCCACGCGTGGCGCGAATAGCGAGATCTCCAAGGCAGTGCCCGATGCGATCGCGGCGTGCAAGGCCGCAGGTTACGACCTCGTCATCGTGGAAACGTCGGGCATCGGGCAAGGCGACGCCGCGATCGTTTCCCATGTGGATCTCTCGGTCTACGTGATGACTCCCGAGTTCGGCGCCGCCTCGCAGCTCGAGAAGATCGACATGCTTGACTTCGCGGACTTCGTCGCGATCAACAAGTTCGACCGCAAGGGTGGCCAGGACGCGCTTCGCGACGTACGCAAGCAGTACCAGCGCAACCACGAGCTCTTTAGTATCGCGCCCGATGAAATGCCCGTGTTCGGGACCATCGCGTCGCGCTTCAACGACGACGGCGTCACGGCGTTGTACCAGGCGCTGGCGGACGCGCTGCGGCAGCGAGGACTTTCGCTGGCACCCGGAACGCTGCCGAAGCCCGCGATCCGGCACTCGACGCACCAGCACGCGATCATCCCCGCGGCGCGCGTGCGGTATCTCGCGGACATCGCCGAAACGGTCCGCGCTTACCACGGTTGGGCCGAGAAGCAGGCGCGCGTGGCGCGCGAGCGGCAACAGCTCCGTGCCGCGAAAGCGATGCTGGGCACCCAAGTTGCGTCGGAGAAGAGCGCCGACGAAGCTTCCGCGAAAGCCGTCTCTCACGCGGCTACGGCTTCGAATGACCCGAGACCCGCGCTGGATGCGCTGATCGCGGAGCGCGACGCGAAGCTCGAGGCGCGCTCGAGGAAGCTCCTCGACATGTGGCCGCGTACCCAGACAGCGTATGCGGGAGACGAGTACGTCGTGCGGATCCGGGACCGGGAAATTCGCACTGCCCTCACGACCACGTCGCTGTCCGGCACGAAGGTACGCAAGGTGGCGTTGCCCCGCTACGAGGATGACGGCGAGATCCTCCGGTGGCAATTGACCGAGAACGTTCCGGGCAGTTTTCCCTTCACGGCGGGCGTCTTCGCATTCAAGCGCGAGAACGAGGACCCGACGCGGATGTTCGCGGGCGAGGGCGACGCCTTCCGCACGAATCGACGTTTCCACCTGCTCGCCGACGGGATGCCCGCCAAGCGGTTGTCGACGGCGTTCGACTCGGTCACGCTCTACGGCAACGATCCCGACCGCCGTCCCGACATCTACGGCAAGGTCGGCAACTCGGGCGTGTCGATCGCCACGCTCGACGACATGAAGGTGCTGTACGGAGGCTTCGACCTCTGCGCGCCCAACACGTCGGTGTCGATGACGATCAACGGTCCCGCGCCGACGATCCTCGCGATGTTCATGAACACGGCGATCGACCAGCAGCTCGCGAAATTCGCCGAGGACAACGGCCGCGACCCGACCGAGGACGAAGCGGCGAAGATCCGCGCGTGGACGCTCTCGACGGTGCGCGGAACGGTGCAGGCGGACATCCTGAAGGAGGACCAGGGACAGAATACGTGCATCTTTTCGACGGAGTTCAGCCTGAAGGTGATGGGCGACATCCAGCAGTACTTCGTCCGCCACAACATCAGAAACTTCTATTCGGTATCGATCTCGGGCTACCACATTGCGGAAGCCGGCGCGAATCCGATCTCGCAGCTCGCATTCACGCTGGCGAACGGCTTCACGTTCGTCGAGGCGTACCTCGCCCGCGGCATGCACGTCGACGATTTCGCGCCAAACCTGTCGTTCTTCTTCAGCTACGGGATGGACCCCGAATACGCGGTGATCGGCCGCGTCGCGCGCCGCATCTGGGCGATCGCGATGCGCGAGCGCTACGGCGCGAACGAGCGCAGCCAGAAGCTCAAGTTCCACTCACAGACGAGCGGCCGCAGCCTGCATGCGCAGGAGATCGCGTTCAACGACATCAGGACGACGCTGCAGGCGCTGATCTCGACCTACGACAACACGAATTCCCTGCACACGAACGCCTACGACGAAGCGATCACGACGCCGACGGAGGAGAGCGTGCGCCGGGCGATGGCGGTCCAGATGATCATCAATCGCGAGTGGGGCCTCGCGAAGAATGAGAATCCAAATCAGGGCGCGTTTATCGTCGAGGAGCTGACGGCGCTCGTCGAGGAGGCCGTGCTGAAGGAATTCGAGGCGCTGTCGGAGCGCGGCGGTGTGCTGGGGGCGATGGAGACCGGGTACCAGCGCGGCAAGATCCAGGAGGAGTCACTGTATTACGAGCACCGCAAGCACGATGGCACCTATCCGATCGTCGGCGTCAACACGTTTCGCAATCCGCACGGCGACGCCGTGCCGCAGAAGCTCGAGCTCGCCCGATCCACCGACGACGAGAAGGCGTCGCAGCTCGCGCGACTCGCCGAGTTCCACGCGCGAAATGCCCAGGTCGCCCCGGCCGCGCTCGAACGGCTCAAGCAGACGGTGATCGAGAACGGCAACGTATTCGGCACGCTGATGGATACGGTTCGGGTCTGCTCTCTGGGGCAGATCACGAACGCGCTGTTCGACGTGGGCGGGCAGTACCGGCGTAGCATGTAGCCGGGCGAGGCAGAGGCCTGCATCGCGGCCTCGAGCGGGGTCTTGACGAGCCAATTCCCCGGCACGCAACATTGCGCCCGGCGACGAGATCAATGACGAATGGCCATCGTGCAGCGTCCTCCCCTTCCGCACACACGGGTCCACGCCGCCGCCCATCGATCGGCGGTGCGGCGGCGCACGGGACGACCGTTGCCCGGCGCGACGTGGGCCGATACGAAGCCGCCGGGACCCGTGCACGTGTGGCTGCCCACCGGCAGCTGTCCGGAATGCGGAAGCGCGCGCGTTAGACGCTCGAGCATTCGTGGGTCGGAAGCCGGTGCGCACAGGTTTCGCTCGCCCTACCGGTGCGAGAACTGCCGGCACCGATTCTGGGTCGTGAGCCACCGTACGCGGATCGCCGCCACGGTGGCCGCGGTCGTCGGGTTCGCGGCGGTCGTGTTCGTCGCGTCGCTGCTGATCCTGCCGCGGTACGTGACGACGGTCACGAGCCGCGATCGCGACATCGAGGAATGGTCGCCGGCGGAGTTCGAGACGACCGCCACGGTTTTGACGCCGAAGGGGGCCGCGGCCGCGCTTGCGCCGACCGAAAACCTGAGCAGCCGCCTGGGCGGCGAGGCGGTGACCCGCAATTCTGACCGTCGCTAGTGTCCCGAGTCAGAAGTCCCGAGCGAATTTCTGACTCGGAACACTACGTCGCCCGCGGGCCGGCAGGCGCCTGCGTGCTGTCGCCTCCAGACGAGGGCGGACGACCTCAGCGCCCCCCGGCCTCTACGAGCATCGCAACCATATCGGCATATCCGCGCGCTCTTGCAAGCGCAAGCGGCGTCGCTCCTGCGCGATCGGCGAGATTGACGTTCGCCCCTGCATCGATGAGTGCGCGCAGCGTCGCGACGTGGCGCCGGCCGCCGTCGCCGAGCACGATGGATTCGATCACCGCCGTCCAGCCCAGGTTGTTCACGTGATCGAGCGGTGCGCCGGCGCGAACCAGCGTGCGCACCACGGCGTCGTGTCCGAGATGCGCGGCTGCGATGAGCGCGGTTCCGTCATAGCGACTGGTGATGTTCGTTGCGCGGCCGCCGATGGCAAGCGCAATTTCGAGCGTCGGTACGTCATCCGCGACGGCCGCGATCGTGACGACGTCGTATCGATCGTGCTCGAGCGCATTCGGATCGGCGCCCGCCGCGGCGAGCGTGCGCATCGCTTCGCGCTGTTTCGCATATGCGGCGATGTGGAGCGGTGTCCTGCCATGGCCGTCGCGGGCCTCGACGTTCTCGCCGGATGCCAGGAGACGCCGGATTGCGTCGACCTCCCCTTGCCCGGCGGCGGCGAAGAGTCCCGTGTACGCCCCGCGCTCGGCCGCGGAAGGGGGCACCTGACCGCCGGCGATCGACGCGGCGGCCAGGAGCAGTGCGAGCAGGCAAGCGGTGCGCATGGTTCCTCTCGAATCGCGCGATGAAGGTCGGCGGGGCGCGATTGTACCGAGGTGAACGATTCCCGGGCGTCGGTGCCCAAGATTTCCGCTCGCGAGGCTTCGCGTACCATCCGTGCTTCGCGCTATCGAAGAGACCCTGAACGAATGGCCGAACAGACGCAGTGGGCGTTTCCCACCGAGTTGCAGCCGAAGAGCGGCGAAGTGCCGTTCGACTTGAGCCACGCGCTCAACGCGGTCGTCGCGCTGCGCGTCGAGGTGCCCGAGGACGCCTTCACTGCTTCTATCCTCGGCACGGAGCGGACGGGTAACGGCGTCGTCATCAACGACGACGGTCTGATTCTCACGATCGGTTATCTGATTACCGAGGCCGAATCGATCTGGTTGACCACGCACTCGGGCGTGGTGCTGCCGGGGCATGCGCTCGCCTACGACCAAGTGACCGGACTTGGCCTCGTACTGCCACTCGGCAAGCTGGGTGTTCGTGCAATCTCGCGCGTGGACGTCGACTCCGCGGAACTCGAAGACGACGTGTTCGTCATCGGGCACGGCGGTCGTGGGCACGCGCTACGGGCGCGGCTCTTCGCGCGGCGCGAGTTCGCCGGCTACTGGGAATACCTGCTCGACGAGGCGCTGTTCACGACGCCGCCTCACCCCGAATGGAGCGGCGCAGCGCTGCTCGACGGGAAAGGACGCCTCGTCGGCATTGGGTCCCTGTTCGTGCAGGAGTCCGCGGAGGACGAGACGGTCAAGGGCAACATGTTCGTGCCAAGCGAGTTGATCGATCCGATCCAGGAGGACATGTTGCTGCGTGGACGTCCCGGCCGACCGCCCCGTCCCTGGCTCGGCATCTACACGGCCGATGCCAAGGACGGCATCACGATCCAGGGACTTTCCACCGGCGGCCCGGCCGAGCGTGCGGGCATCCAACTTGGGGATGTCGTGCGGGCCGTTGCGGGCGAACGCGTCAGCGATCTCGCCGACTTCTATCGCAGCATCTGGGTGCTTGGCCCCGCCGGCGTGGACGTGCCGCTCGAGGTCTCGCGCGATGGCAAGCCGCGTAAGGTAACGGTGCGCTCGATCGACCGCAACACCCTAATGAAGAAGCCGCAACTACAGTAAGCGCAGCATCGCGTGCGATCTCAGCGCGACGGTCCGAGCTGTCGGCGAGACAGAACGCGGCTTGGAACAGCTACGAAGTGCGCGGTGGCTACCGTCGTCCGCAGGGAATTGGGAGCAGCGCGGACACGCTATGACGTGGCGTGCGGCCTCTACCGTGGTTGCAGCGCATTCCCGAGCAGCGCCGACTTGCTACGTCGTGCGCGCGGCGGTGACCGTCGTGCGCAGCGCATTCCCGAGCAGCCCCGACAGCACCATCGGTATATAGCGCGCGCCCTTCTCTCGCCACTTGTGGAAGTCGTCCGGGTTGAGCGCGAGCACGCCCGGCGCAACGCCATGCGCGAGCGCGCGCTCCATGCCGTGCTCGATCGCGCCAAGAACTTCGGGATGGCCCATCTGGCCCGGGTAGCCGTAGGAGAACGACAGGTCGTTCGGGCCGAAGAACACCGCGTCGATGCCGGGGACCGCGAGAATGGCGTCGATATTGTCGATCGCCTGCCGCGTCTCGGTCATGATGATGACGGCAGTGCCCGCGTTCGAGTCCTTGACATGCTGCTCGCCGCCGAAGAAGCCGTAGCCGGCCGCGCGCGTCGAGAACGCCGCGCCTCGCATGCCGAGCGGCGGATACTTTGCGGCCGCAACGATCCGTTTCGCCTGCTCCGCGGAGTTGACCTGCGGCACCTGAATGGCGGAAGCGCCGATGTCGAGCACGCGCAGGATGTCCGATTCGAGCGTGCGCACGACGGGAATCACGTTGCTTGCGCGTGCGGCGCGCAGCATGTGCTCGGTCGATTCGATCCCGGCGGGGCCGTGCTCGTTGTCGACGATGACGAAGTCGACGCCCGCGTGTCCGCACATTTCCACGAGCGACGGCGCAGGGATGCCGACGAACATGCCGAGCAGCGCGCGCTTGCCGCGGAGCAGTTCGGGCAGTCGCGTGTCAATGACGTTCATCGTGCTCATTGAATCAGGCTCCTTTCGTGGGCAGCCACGTTTTGATTCGGGCTACTGCCGCGTGACGGCAGCGGTTTCCTTCGGCTCGACGGCCGTCCGATACTCCCAGCCGCCGCCGAGTGCCTTCGCGAGATCGACGAGCGCAAAGCGAACATCGCGTGCCGCGAGAATTTGCAGCGTCTGCGCCTGGAGCAACTGCCGCTGCGCATCGAGCACCTCCAGGTACGGAGAATAGCCGGCGCGGTAGCGCACGTCCGACAGATCGTAAGCCTGCTGCAGATTCTGACTCCGCTCCGCCTGCGCCGCCAGCGCATCACGTGTCGTCTGGTTCGCCGCGAGCGCATCGTGAACGTCCTTGAACGCCGACTGCACCGTTTGCCGATAGTTGACGACGAGCTCCTCGCGCCGTGCGGTGGCCGCCTGCACGTTCGCGTCGATCGTGTTGAGGTTCAGGAGCGGCTGCAGCAATCCGGCACCGAGCGACCAGAACAAAGCCGGGCCGCTGAACAGGTTCGACAGGGCAGTCGACTCGGTGCCGAGCGCGCCAGTCAGCGCCACGGACGGGAAATAATCGGCGCGTGCGCGGTCGATCCGCAGGCTGGCGGCGGCCAGCGACTTCTCGACCTGCCGGATGTCCGGACGTCGCTCGAGCATGTCCGACGGCAGATTCCCGGGGACGGCCGGAACCTCGAGCAGCGCCGCCGGTGTGAGGCTCCGCGCCACGGTCGGCGTGAACACGTCTCGCGGTGATCGGCCGGTCAGCAGGGCGAGTGCCGATTCGTTCTGTGCGATCGCGCGTTCCGTGATGGCAATGTCGGACGCGACTGCCGCGCGCTCGGCCTTCGCCTGTGCGAGGTCGTATTCGCCGATGACACCCGCCTGCGCGCGGTCGATCTGCAGCCGCACGGTTTCGTCGCGCAGCGTCAGCGTGTCGCGCAGCAACCGCAACTGCGCGTCGGCGGCCTGCAGCGCGAAATACGCCTGCGCGACTTCTGCCGCCACGACGGTGCGCACCGTCTCCCGCGCGTACTCGCTCGCGAGTACGTCGTTTTGCGCAGCGCGACTCGCCGCGCGGTACTTGCCCCAGAGGTCGAGCTCGTACGAGGCATTGAGACCGATCCGGTAGTCGTTGCCGGTGTCGGGGAAACCGGACGGAATGGGGGTCGGGCCAACCCGCGAGACGCGCGCGCGACCGGCGTTGGCGCCGACATCGAGCGTCGGATAAAGCGGCGCTCTCGCAAGCGTGACCTGCGCGCGCGCGAGCTCGATACGGGCCATCGCCGCTTGCAGGTCGAGGTTGTTCGCAAGCGCTTCGTCGACGAGCGCGGTGAGCGCGGGATCGTTGAAGGTGACCCACCAGCGCTCGAGATTCGGGTCGTTCGCCGTCGCGGGGGGGAGCTCGACGGCGGGTGGCGCCGTCGGGGTGGTCGTCGCGCAGCCCGCGACCGCGGCCGCGAGCGCGCAAGCGAGCAGCGTCTGCTTGATTGAAATTCGCACGATTTCAGTCTCCGTGAGCGGGTATCGGCGGATGCCCCGGCGTCGGCGGCACGTGGTGCACGTGCGAGCGCAGGTGCCGGACCTCGTCGATCAGCTCGTCGTGGCTGCGACGCTCGATCAGCCGGCGCTCGGTGATGACGCGGTAGAACAGCGGAACGAAGAAGATCGCGAGGAACGTGGCCGCGAGCATGCCGCCCATGACGCCCGTCCCGGTCGAGTGCCGCGCACCCGCACCTGCACCGGTCGATATCGCGAGCGGCGTCACGCCGAGAATGAATGCGAGCGACGTCATCAGGATCGGCCGGAAGCGCAGCCGTGATGCTTCGATCGCTGCCGCTGACGGCGAAAGTCCTTCATGCGTCTTGAGCACGGCGAACTCGACGATCAGGATGGCGTTCTTGGCGGCGAGGCCGAGCAGCGTCACGAGGCCGATCTGGAAGTAGACGTCGTTGGTAAGGCCGCGCAGCCAGATCGCCGCGAGTGCGCCAAACGTGCCGAATGGCAGAGCCAGCAGCACCGAGATCGGCAACGACAGGCGCTCGTATTGCGCGGCGAGGATCAGGAACACCATCACGACGGCAAGTCCCAGCGAGAACGTCGCGGCGCCGCTCGATTTCTTTTCCTGATACGACGTGCCGCCCCAGTCGAAGCTGAAGTCGCTCGGCAGCGTTTCGCGAGCGATCTGCTCGACGCGCGCGATCGCCTGGCCGGAGCTGAATCCGGGCGCCCCCTGCCCGATGATCTTCACGGACGGCAGGTTGTTGAACCGGTCGAGCGCGTCGGGTCCGGACGAATAGCGAACGGTTGCCACCGAAGACAGCGGGATCATCTCGCCTTGTTTGGAACGCACGTAGACGGCGCCGATGTCGTCGGGTCGATTGCGGTAGCTCGGCTCCGCCGACAGCAGCACCTGCCACGCACGACCGTACTTGTTGAAGTCGTTGACGTAGAAGTTGCCGAGGGTTGCCGACAGCGCGGCGAATACGTCGGAGATCGGAATGCCGAGCGTCTTCGCCTTCTCGCGGTCGACGTCGACGGTGAGCTGCGGCACTGTCGCGCGCCACAGCGTCTGCGCACCCGCGAGTTGCGGATCCTGGTTGGCGCGCGCGAGGAACTGTTGCGTGACTTCCGACAGACGCTTCGCGCCGCCGTCGCCGCGGTTCTGGATGTAGAACTCGAAGCCTCCCGCGGTTCCAAGACCGAAGATTGGCGGCGGATTGAACGCGAGTACCAGCGCTTCCTTGATGCCGACCGTCTTCGCGTAAAGCTCGCCGACGAGCTGTGGCGCCGTGACTGTGCGCTCGTCCCAATGCTTTTGCGTGACGAAGATCGTCGCCGCGTTGTTGCGGAAGCCGCCGCCGATGAAATCGAAGCCCGTGAACGCGATGAT
>JBKPOL010000262.1:0-4765 GCA_046733075.1 Pseudomonadota bacterium
TCGCTATACCGACATGCCGATGCTGGTCCTTCTCAAGGATCATCGGTTGCCGAATGGTGAAATGATCACGGTGCCAGACCGCTATGTGCGGGCGTCGGAATTCGCCGACCAGCTGGGCCAGGCGAACAACGCGGAATGGAAAACGGTTGCCTTGGATGCCGCGGGTAACGTGGTCGTGCCCCAGGGCGCGATCGGTTTTCGCTGGGGCCCGGACGGCCGCGGCGATGAGGGCCAGTGGAACCTCGAAGCCAAAGATGCGTGCAGTGGCGCCGAGGTGAAGCTCAAGTTGTCGTTGTTGGAAGGCGAGCATCCCACGACCGAAACGGCCAAGGTCGGCTTTCCGTACTTCGGCGGGATCGCCAGCGAGCACTTTCCGAGCAACCGGCAGACCGATGTGCTGGTACGCACCGTGTCCGTGCAACGCATCACGCTCGGCCAGGCGGGTGAGCAACGCGAGGCATTGGTGGCGACCGTGTTCGACCTGCAGGTCGCGAACTATGGCGTAGCGCGCGGCTTACGCGGCGAACTCGCGGCCAAGGACTTCGACGACGACACGCCCTATACACCGGCGTGGCAGGAACGCATCACCGGCACGCCGCGCGCACAACTCATCACGGTGGCGCGCCAGTTTGCCGACAACGCGCACAAGACGCAGGGCAAGTCGATGGTGATCATCGGTGCCGCGATGAACCACTGGTACCACAGCGACATGAACTATCGCGGCATCATCAACATGCTGATGATGTGCGGCTGCATCGGCCAGAGCGGCGGCGGCTGGGCGCATTACGTGGGACAGGAAAAGCTGCGTCCTCAGACGGGATGGACGGCATTGGCTTTCGCGCTCGACTGGATCCGCCCGCCGCGTCAGATGAACAGCACGAGCTTCTTCTACGCGCACACCGACCAGTGGCGCTACGAGAAGCTCGGCATGGAAGAAGTCATCTCTCCGCTGGCAGACAGGCAGTTGTATGGCGGAAGCATGATCGATTACAACGTGCGCGCGGAGCGCATGGGCTGGCTGCCATCGGCACCGCAGCTGCAGACGAACCCGTTTCAGGTCGTGCGCGACGCGGCGGGCGCGAGCATGGAGGCCAGGGACTACGCCGTCAAGGCACTCAAGGACGGCTCGCTGAAGATGAGCTGCACCGACCCTGATCACCCGGATAACTGGCCACGCAACATGTTCGTGTGGCGTTCCAACCTGCTGGGTTCGTCGGGCAAAGGCCACGAGTACTTCCTCAAGCATCTGCTCGGCACGAGTAACGGCGTGCAGGGCAAGGACCTCGGTGCAGCGGACGCAAAACCTGCAGAAGTCGTGTGGCATGACCAGGCACCCGAAGGCAAGCTCGACCTGCTCGTCACGCTCGACTTCCGCATGAGCACGACGTGCCTGTACAGCGACATCGTTCTACCCACGGCCACCTGGTACGAGAAGAACGATCTCAACACCAGCGACATGCATCCGTTCATCCATCCGCTGTCGACCGCCGTGGACCCGGCATGGCAATCGCGGAGCGACTGGGAAATCTACAAGGGCTTCGCGAGGAAGTTCAGCGAGGTTTGCATCGGCCACCTCGGCGTCGAGCGCGAACTCGTGCTGACGCCGCTGATGCACGACAGCCCGTCGGAGCTCGCGCAACCCTTGGACGTGAAGGACTGGAAGCGTGGCGAGTGCGACCTGATCCCCGGCAAGACCGGGCCCAATCTCGTCGTGGTGGAACGCGACTACCCGAACGTCTATCGACGATTCACCGCGCTCGGGCCACTGATGTCCAAGGCGGGTAACGGCGGCAAGGGCATCGCCTGGAATACGCAGACGGAAGTGAAGCAGCTTGGTGAACTGAGCGGCGTCATCACCGAGGAGGGCGCAACCAAGGGCATGCCGAGGATCGAGACCGACATCGACGCGTGCGAGGTGATCCTGCAATTCGCGCCCGAGACCAACGGTCACGTCGCCGTGAAAGCATGGGAGGCGCTAAGCAAGCAGACGGGACTCGATCACACCCATCTTGCGATGCATCGCGAAGACGAGAAGATCCGCTTTCGCGACGTGCAGGCCCAGCCGCGCAAGATCATCAGTTCACCGACGTGGAGCGGCATCGAAAGCGAGACGGTCTCGTACAACGCCGGCTACACCAATGTGCATGAGTTGATTCCCTGGCGCACGCTGACCGGTCGTCAGCAGTTCTACATGGATCATCCATGGATGCGTGCCTTCGGCGAAGGGTTCAGCAGCTATCGGCCTCCCGTGGACCTGAAAACAACGGCGGGCATACAGGGAATCAAACCGAACGGCAACCCGGAAATTGCGCTCAACTTCATCACGCCGCACCAGAAATGGGGCATCCACTCGACCTACACCGACAATCTGCTGATGCTCACATTGAGCCGGGGCGGTCCCTGTGTCTGGATGAGTGAGGACGATGCCAGGCGGGCCGGCATCGTCGACAACGACTGGATCGAGCTCTTCAACGTCAATGGAGCGATCGCGGCCCGCGCCGTCGTGAGCCAGCGCGTCAAGCCGGGCATGGTGATGATGTACCACGCACAGGAGAAGATCGTGAACACGCCGGGATCGGAGATCACCGGCATGCGCGGCGGCATTCACAACTCGGTGACGCGCATCGTGTTGAAGCCTACGCACATGATCGGCGGTTACGCGCAGTTCAGCTATGGCTTCAATTACTACGGGACGATTGGCACCAATCGCGACGAGTTCGTCGTCGTGCGCAAGATGAACAAGGTGGACTGGCTCGACACGCCGGTCGCGAACGAACTCGTCAAGCCGGTGCAAGCCCAGGGAGAAGTTGCATGAACCCCCACGCTCACATTCGTTTGCTGCACCGGGTGGAGGCACATGCCTCGTTTACAGCGGTCCGGCAGGAGGCAGCGTGAAGGTTCGCGCCCAAATCGGCATGGTGCTGAACCTGGACAAGTGCATCGGTTGCCATACCTGTTCCGTCACCTGCAAGAACGTCTGGACCAGCCGACCCGGAATGGAATACGCGTGGTTCAACAATGTCGAGACCAAACCCGGCATCGGCTACCCGAAGGAGTGGGAGAACCAGGACAAGTGGAATGGCGGCTGGGTGCGCAAAGCCAACGGCGAGATCGAACCGCGCCAGGGAGCGAAGTGGAAGCTGCTGATGCGCATCTTCGCCAACCCCAATCTGCCCGAGATCGACGACTACTACGAGCCCTTCACGTTCGATTATGGGCATCTGCAGTCGGCGCCGGAAATGAAGGCCACGCCGACGGCGCGGCCGCGCAGCCTCATCACCGGCAAGCAGATGGACAAGATCGTGTGGGGACCGAACTGGGAGGAAATCCTCGGCGGCGAATTCTCCAAGCGCAGCAAGGACCGGAACTTCGACGAAATCCAGAAGGACATCTACGCGCAGTTCGAGAACACCTTCATGATGTACTTGCCGCGCCTGTGCGAACACTGCCTGAACCCGGCGTGTGTCGCGAGCTGTCCCTCGGGCTCGATTTACAAGCGCGAGGAAGATGGCATCGTGCTGATCGACCAGGACAAGTGCCGCGGCTGGCGCATGTGCGTAAGCGGCTGCCCCTACAAGAAGATCTATTACAACTGGAAAAGCGGCAAGGCCGAGAAGTGTATTTTCTGCTATCCGCGCATCGAAGCCGGGCAACCGACCGTATGCAGCGAGACGTGCGTTGGTCGCATCCGCTATCTGGGAGTGTTGTTGTACGACGCCGACCGCATCCAGGAAGCGGCCAGTGTCGAACACGATCGAGATCTTTACCGCGCCCAGCTAGACATTTTCCTCGACCCGTTCGACCCAGGCGTGATCGCCCAGGCGCGCGTCGACGGCATTCCCGACAACTGGATGGATGCCGCGCGCAACAGTCCCGTGTACAAGATGGCGGTGCAGTGGAAGGTTGCGCTGCCGCTGCATCCCGAGTACCGCACGCTGCCGATGGTCTGGTATGTGCCGCCGCTGTCACCCATCAGCGCGGCGGCGAATGCGGGACAGGTCGGTAGCAACGGCGAGATCCCCGATGTGAACCAGTTGCGCATTCCGGTCAAATACCTCGCCAACCTCCTGACGGCCGGCGACACCATCCCGGTCGTGCGAGCACTGGAGCGCATGCTCGCGATGCGTGCGTACCAGCGCGAGAAGCACGTCGACAAGCGCATCAACACGGCGGTGCTGGAACAGGTCGGCATGAGCGAGGCCGAAGTCGAGGAGATGTACCACGTGATGGCAATCGCCAACTACGAAGACCGCTTCGTGATCCCCACCACTCATAGGGAATACGCCGAGAACACGTTCAACGTTCGCGGTGGATGCGGATTCAGCTTCGGCAACGGGTGCTCCGAGGGGACGAGCGAGACCAGCCTGTTCGGCAGCGAAAAGCGACGCACGATTCCGATCCGGGCCGAGGTTTGAGCATGTTTACCCTGAATACTCCTCGCCCGATGCGCAAGAGCCTGCGCGTTCTCGCCGCGTTGCTTGCTTATCCGGATGAGCAGATGCGTCGCCATATTGCGGAGATGCGCGATGCGCTCGTCGATGAAGCGGCTATTGCGGCACCTCGTCGAATGGAAATCGATGCGCTCATGGATACGCTCCAGTCCGCCGATCCGCTCGAGACGGAAGCCGCCTACGTGGAGCTCTTCGATCGCAGCCGTGCCGCTTCACTGCACTTGTTCGAGCATGTGCACGGCGACTCGCGTGAACGGGGTCCGGCGATGATCGACCTCGCTCAAACGTACGAAAAGGCCGGCCTCATCCTCGCT
>JBKPOL010000263.1:0-10919 GCA_046733075.1 Pseudomonadota bacterium
TGGCGGATCTGCGCGGACGCACCAACATCGACTCCCCAGGTAGGCTGCGCGGCGATCAACACTTTGGGTTGCTGGCCGATTTCGCGTCCTACGATGAACTTCTGGAGATTGCCGCCGGAGAGACTGCGCGCTGCCGCCTCCGGGCCGGTGGCCTTGACACCATAAGTTGCGATTATCTTCGCCGCACGGGCTCGGACCCCGTTGGCGCGGATGAAACCGTGTGCAACGAGGTCTTCCGTGCGGGTGGTAAGGAGCGCATTGTCGGCGAGCGACATTTCGGGGACCGCGCCGCGGCCCAGGCGCTCCTCGGGCACGAACGCCAGTCCGAGCGCACGACGTGCGAAAGCGCCGAGCCTGCCGACCGCGGTGCCGCAAAGCCGGATCGCATCGGCTCGGCGGATCGTTCGTTCGCCGGACAGCGCCGCCAGCAGCTCCTTCTGACCGTTGCCCGATACGCCGGCGATGCCCACGATCTCTCCTGCACGGACGTCGAGCGATATTCCGCGGAGTGTTGTACCGAAGGGGTCGTCCGCCCGTACGTCGAGCGCATCTACGACGAGCGCGGACAGGCCTGCCCGTGCTTCGCGATGCCGAGGATGAGGAAGCTCGCCCCCGATCATCATCTTCGCGAGCGACGCCGAGCTCTCCCGCCGCGGGTCGCACTGCCCGGTGACGCGGCCCGCACGAAGCACCGTCGCACGATCGCACAGCGAGCGTATCTCGTCGAGCTTGTGGCTGATGTAGAGAATGCTGCACCCTTCAGCGGCGAGCGTGCGCAATGTTTCGAAGAGTCGCAGGACCGCCTGCGGCGTGAGCACCGACGTCGGCTCGTCCATGATGAGCACGCGCGGTTCCTGCAACAGGCAGCGCACGATCTCGACGCGCTGCCGCTCGCCGACCGACATGGTGTGGATGTGCCGCGCGGGATCGAGTGCGAGGCCGTAGCGCTCCGAAACCTCGGTGATGCGCGCGGGCAACAGCTTCGGCTCGACGTCGCCCACCGCGAGGCGGATGTTCTCTGCAACCGTCAGCGTGTCGAACAGCGAGAAATGCTGGAAGACCATGCCGATGCCGAGCTTCCGCGCCTGCGCGGGATTCGCGATGTGAATCTGCTCGCCCTCCCAGCAGATCTTGCCGGCATCGGGCTTGACGATGCCGTAGATCACTTTCATCAGCGTCGACTTGCCGGCGCCGTTCTCCCCGAGTACCGCGTGGATCTCGCTTGGCAACACGTCGAGGTCGATCCGGTCGTTCGCGAGCACGCCCGGGTAACGCTTAGTGATGCCGCGAAGCTCGAGCCGAGGCGCAGATGCAGGCAGCGACGCGTCGGAAGGGGCGGGTGGCGGCATGGCCCCGGATTATGGGCGACCGGGATCGATTTGCGAAATCAGCGCGATGCGAGATGCAACGCCGACGCGCGCGCCGTCGCTTCACGAACGACGAGCAGCTCTGCCGCGATGGCTACGGCGATGGCGCCCGGGTGCTTCGCCTTGATGGCGGCCCCGGCGATGCCGATCGGACAATGCACGGACGAAAACGAGTCCGCGCCAATGCCGCGGCTCGCGAGGCGGCGCTCGAACTGCGCCCGTTTCGACTTCGAGCCGATCAGGCCTACGTAGCGCCAATCGCTTCGGGCGAGGGCCGTTTCGATGAGCGTGAAGTCGAGCGCATGGCTGTGCGTCGTGACGACGACGAATGCGGCCGGCGGCGCGTCGGAGAGCTCATCCTCCGGCGTCTCGCTCACGATCTTGTCGACATTCGCCGGGACAGCGGACGGAAAATCGGCCTCCCGCGGATCGATCCAGCGCACCTGCGCAGGCAGCACGCCGAGGACGCCGACGAGCGCGCGCCCGACGTGTCCGTTGCCGAACAGCAGGACGGGGAAGGGATCGGGACGCTCGACCTGGACGAGCAGTGTCGTTCCGTTGTCACTCGCATGCCCCACCAGTGCGGCCCCCGAAGCGGCGCCGGCGAGCCGCGCGCGCGCAAGCGCAATCGCCGCTGAATCGAGCGCGCTCGCTCCGAGCGTTCCGCGCACGTCGTCGGCGGTGACGACGAGATGCGCGCCCGCACGTCCAACATCGATTGCCGATACCAGTGCGAACGCTTCTCCGGTACGCGCGCAGGCGATGGCCGTATCGAGCCACGCGCGCGCACGCTGATCGATCGTCGAGAATGCGAGCGTCGCGACACCCCCGCAGCACTGCCCGAGACGTGCGGCGAGCGGGAAACGGACGATCCAGGTTCCGGACGGCGCCTCGCGAAGCGCGTCCCGCGCAATGCGCATCGCCTCGAATTCTAGGTGACCGCCGCCGACCGAACCGGCGCAGGTCGTCGCGGAGATCACCATCGCGGCCCCTGTCTCGCGCGGCGCCGAACCCTGCACCGAGGCGACGACGACGAGTACGGCGCGCTTGTCCTGGGCGAGCGCGTGCGCGAGCGGCGCGAGCCAGGGAACCGCGAGGTCGCCGTGTTCGCTCACGTTCTCTGGAGCCGATTGCAGGTTTGAATCATGTCGGAAACGCCTTTGCACCGTCGGCTCACACGATGCGAAGCGCCACATCGCCGTGCTCGACTGCGGCCGAATCAATTCCGTCGTTCGCATCGCCGGCCGCACGGTCGCGGCTTCGAATCTCCCCGATCGCGTTCAACACGCGCTCGGGTGTCGCGGGCGCGGACAACCTCGGGGCGACACGTTGATCGACGACGCTCGCGATCGCGTCGCGCAATGCGTGGAACCCTGATAGCGCAAGCATCAGCGGCGGTTCGCCAACGGCCTTTGACCGATGAATCGTTTCCTCCCGATTCGGCGCACCGAAAAAAGCGACCTCAAAATGGGCGGGCATGTCACGCGACGTGGGGATCTTGTAGGTCGAAGGTGCGTGGGTTGCGAGCGAGCCGTCGCGGTTCCAGTACAGCTCTTCCATCGTGAGCCAACCGAAACCCTGGATGAAGCCGCCGTCGATCTGGCCGCGATCGATTGCGGGATTAAGCGAGGCGCCGACGTCATGCAGGATGTCGACCGCGCACAAGCGATGCTCGCCCGTCAGCGTGTCGATGGCGACTTCCGACACCGCTGCGCCGTACGCGAAGTAGAAGAACGGGCGGCCGGACAACGTTTCCCGGTCGTAGTGGATCTTGGGCGTCGCATAGAACCCAGTCGCTGACAGCTGAACGCGCGCGTGATACGCGGCATCCACGAGGTCCGCGAACGGCAGGCGCTGCTCGCGCGCGTGCACGATGCCGCCGTCGAATACGACGTCGCGCGTGTCGCAACCGCAGTGGCGGGCGGCAAACGCGGCGAGCCGCCCGCGCAGCGTCAGCGCGGCCGCACGCGCGGCCATGCCGTTGATGTCGCTGCCCGAAGAAGCGGCGGTCGGGGAGGCATTCGGAACCTTGCTCGTGTCGGACGCGGACACGCGTACGGCCGACAGCGGCACGCCGAGCTCCTGGGCCACGACCTGCTGCACCTTGACGAACAGGCCCTGGCCCATTTCCGTGCCGCCGTGATTCAGCAAGACGGTGCCGTCCTTGTAGATGTGGATGAGCGCGCCCGCCTGGTTGTAATGAGTGGCTGTGAATGAAATGCCGAACTTCACGGGCGTGAGGGCAATGCCGCGCTTGATGATCGGGCTCGTGCGGTTCCACTCGGCGATTGCCTGTCGCCGCTCGCGATAGCGCGAACGCGTCTCGAGATCGGCGATCAGTTCGGGAGCGATGTTGTCCTCGATCGTCATGCCGTAGGGCGCGACGTTGCGCTCGTCATTGCCGTACAGGTTCATCTTGCGCACGTCGAGCGGATCGACGCCGAGCTCGCGCGCGATATCGTCCAGAATCGTTTCGATCGCGAACATGCCCTGCGGGCCACCGAAGCCCCGGAATGCCGTATCGGAAACGGTGTTCGTCTTGCAGCGATACGAGTGGATGGCAACGTTCGGCAGCCAGTAGCAGTTGTCGACGTGAAACACCGCGCGATCGTTGACTGGACCCGACAGGTCGGCCGAGAAGCCGCAGCGCGACGCGAGCGTGACGTCGAGCGCGAGAATGCGTCCCGCGTCGTCGAAGCCCACGTCGTACACATACTGGAACGCGTGGCGCTTGCCCGTCGAGCGCATGTCATCGTCGCGGTCGAGCCGCAGCTTTACCGCGCGCGAAGTCTTGCGCGCGAGCAGTGCGGCAACGCACGCGAAGAGCGACATCTGGGTTTCCTTGCCGCCAAAGCCCCCGCCCATCCGCCGGCATTCGACGACGACGTCGTGCTCGGTTACGCCGAGTGCGCGCGCAACCATGTGCTGCACCTCGCCCGGATGCTGGGTCGACGTGAAGATCTGCATCCCGCCCTGCTCCCGCGGAATGGCAAGCGCGATCTGCCCTTCGAGATAGAAGTGGTCCTGACCGCCGCACGCGAAGCGGCCATGCAAGCGCCGGGGGGAAGCCGCCAGTGCACCGGCGGCATCGCCGCGCGTCACGTGGACCGGCGGGAGCACGTACGAACGCGCGGCGAGCGCCTCGTCGATCGTCAGGATCGGCGGCAACGGCGTGATGCGCAGGTCGGCGAGCGCAACAGCGCGCCGCGCGGCGTTGATGTTCGTTGCAGCGACGGCCAACACCGGCTGGCCGGAAAACTCGACGATGCGCGCAGCCAGGATGGGGTCGTCCCGCTGGATGGGACCGACATCGTTGATGCCTGGAATGTCGGACGCCGTGAGCACGTCCACGACGCCTGGCGCAGCCATCACTCGTTCGAGCCCGATGCTCTCGATCGTGCCATGGGGGATCGGGCTCACGCCGAGCGCGGCATGCAGCATGCCACGCGGTTCGGGCAGATCGTCGGTATACGCCGCTTCGCCGGTAACGTGCAGCGCCGCGGAGTCGTGCGCGACGGCGGTGCCGACGACGTTCGTCGCTGAAGTCAACGGAGGCGGACGGGCATTCATCGGTGTCAGAGCGTAAGGATGCCCGGCGACTCGACGCGCGTGGGTGCGGTCGACGCCGTCGCCGTTTCATGGGCAAAGCGTCGCAACAGATTGCCGAGCACCGCGCGCCGATAATTCGCGCTCGCGCGCATATCGTCGATGGGCGCGAATTCGGCAGAGAGCACGGAAGCGGCCCGTGCAGCCGTGTCCGGATTCCACGGCGCACCCTCGAGGGCGGCTTCGGTGTTGCGTGCGCGGACAGGCGTAGGCGCGACGCCGCCGCACGCGATTCGCGCCGACTGAATGCGTCCTTCATCGAGCGTCAATGCGAAACAGGCGAAGACGGCCGAGATGTCCTGATCGAAGCGCTTGCTGATCTTGTATGCGCGCAGCACGAGCGCCGGCGACCGGGCGGGAACACGCACCGCGCAGACGAATTCTCCTGGCTTGCGCGCCGTCTGGCGGAAGCCCGGATAGAAGGCGTCAAGCGGCAATTCTCGTTCGTCGTTTCCATGGCGCAACACGACCGACGCACCGAGTGCGATCAACGCAGGCATCGAATCGCCGATCGGAGAGCCGTTCGCGATGTTTCCAACCAGGGTCGCGCTGTTGCGGATCGGTACCGATGCGAACCGCTGCCATATCTCCGTCAGCTCGGGCCACGACCGGTTCAACGCAGCGACCGCGTCGCTCAGACTGACCGCCGCGCCGATGGCGATGCTGCCGTTCGCTGCTTCATGGATCGCCCGAAGATCGTCTGCATCGCCGAGATAAATGACGTCGTCGAGGACGCGATGCTGCTTCGTCACCCAAAGCGCCACGTCCGTCATGCCGCCGACGATTCGGGCATTGGGCCTGGCGCTGCACGCTTGCGCGACCTCGGCGGAGGTGCGCGGCGCGGACCAGCGTTGACCATCGCTCGCGTAGTCGAACGCGCGATCGCGCTCGAGCTTGGAGAGCGACGCCGCAAGTCGCTGTTCCTCCTCCGAAACCACCCGGCGTCCGTCGTTCGCGATCCCCGGGCCGCGCCACCCCTGCATCGGCGCCAGCGCGTACATTCGCCCGGCGGCCTCGATGATCGGGCGATAGCCGGTGCAGCGGCAGAGATTGCCCGACAGGGCGTCGTCGATGTCGCTCCGGGACGGCGCGCGGCTGCACTTGTACAGTCCGAACAGGCTCATCGCGAAGCCCGGCGTGCAGAACCCGCATTGCGACCCGTGGGAGTCCACGAGCGACTGCTGCACGGGATGCAGCTCGCCTTTTGCCGACGCGAGGCTTTCGACGGTGAATACGGCCTTGCCGTCGACGGAAGGCAGCAGGCGGATACATGCGTTGATGGGCTTCCAGGCGAGGCCGCCGTCGCAGCGCTCGCCGAGCATCACCGTGCACGCACCGCAGTCGCCTTCGGCACATCCTTCCTTGGTGCCCGTCAGGCGTTGCTCGTCGCGCAGGAACTCGAGCAGGGTCGTCTGCGGCGAGAGACCTGCCACGTCGACGCGCTTTTCGTTCAACAGGAAGCGAATGGAATCGCTCATCGTCGGTACCAGCCTCCGATTCCGTTTCGCGCCAGGCAACGCAGAGGCCGTGTGCTCACGATAGCACAGCGCGATGGTCGTTCGACCGCACCGCGGCACGGCGCGTTTGCGCCGGCGCGAATGCGCTCGACGTCGCCAAGACGGTCAAGCCCGAGGTCGCGGAGCGTTCCAGGCCTCGCGCCGGAATGGTCGCGTCAGACGCGACCGGTGCCCCATTGCCCGAGCGTATGCGCTTGCTCGAAACCGGCTGCGTCCCCAAGCGATGCCGGCCGGTCGCCGCGCTGCGGAAGCGCGCGGAGCGTTTCGTCGGGGACGATGGCCGCAATGCCTGCGCGCGTGTCCGCGTCGGCCAACGCGCGTCGCAGCGGCTGCGCGTCGGCCCACACGGCCACTCCATTTCGCAGATGAAGGTAGACGCGGCCGGTGTCCTGCTCCGCGAAGTTCACTGCATTGAACCGCTCGACGCATGCTGCAAGGAACTTGGTGTTGCGTGCAGCTTCGAGGCATTTCAGGTCCTTGTACAGTGCATCCGGCGATGTCGCACCGACGTTGACTCGGCGATAGCGCTCGATGTCGAGCAGCGATCCGACATCGAGCACGTTCAGCGTGTCGTTCCATCCGAACGCAACCGTGCGGGGGCGTGCGCCGAGTTCGACGGTGTTGTCGAGAAACTCGAAATGAACACGCTTGTCCGCGCGACTCACCCAGGTGAAGAACAGTTCGGGCATGCCCGAATACGCTTCGACGCTGTGCGCGAGCGTGTCGTCGACGGCTTTGTAGCGGCCAACGTCCAGCGCGCGCTTCCACGCGCGCTCCACCAGCGATTCCGGCGGCGTGATCATGAAGAAGAGATAGACGATCTGGCCGAAGCGCGTCAGCAGGTTGCTGCCGGCCTCGTTCGAATCCGGCGCGAAGCTGTCGAACCGGAACCGGTCGATCAGCAGGTGAGGCATGTCGTTGCGCGCCGCCTTGCGCGCCATGTAGCGATCGAGCTTCTGGTCGACGATGTGCAACTCGTCGCCGGTGAACATGGCACCGTACTTGTAAACCGCTCCCAGCGTTTCGTATTCGATCAGTTGCTTGCGCCAGATATCGGGGCTGATCAAGGCGAATTGGCTCCATTCGACCCCGATCTCGCCCGCGAGCCGGCGCTGCAGCGGTCGCAGCGTGCTCTTGCCCGAAGCGGACGGCCCTTTCGTGTTCATCACGACCGGCGCATCCTGGCGCGGCAGCAGACGATATCCGGCGCGCACGGCCGCTTCATTGAGCCATGGCTCGATCATGTAGCCGATGGCCTCGCTCGCGGCTTCATTGCACGCAATGTTTGTCGCGATTCCCGCAACGACGTCGCGGCTCCCCCAGACGCTTCCATGGCGCACGAGCAGCGCCGAGACGACGCGCGACACTGCGCGTCCTGCAGCTTCGCGCAGCGGGTCCTCGGCGCCACGGCTGCGTGCGACTGCCTTCTTCATCGCATGGGTCGGATGCGCGGCCATCCGCGCGGTTCGACCCCGAAACCAGTCGAGCACGCCGCGTTTGGGCGCCGGTTCCGGGACGGCTTCCGCGTTGCCGGGGTCGATCGCCGCCGACAGCGCATCGGCAACGTGTTGGGAGATCGCATGACGCGTCGTTTCGTACGCGGCCTCGATTTCTGCGATGCGTGGCTCGATGCACGCCTTCAATAGCGTCTGCGTCATCCGCCGGAAGTTGATGCCGAGGTCCTCGATCCTCGAACCGTCGGGAACGGAGAGATTGGCTGTGACGCGTATCAGCACCTCGTGCAGCGCAAGCCGACGCGGCCGCAACGCCACGAGTTCGGCCGCGTCCATGCCGGTAAGATCACTGAACTCGCCGGCTACAGCGATGGACGTGAACGCGTGCTCGGGCGAGAAGAGGGTGGCGAGGTGGCGCAGCTCGCCGGGGATCTGCGATTGCAGTCCCGGATGCCAGGCGTCGAAGGGCTGCGCTGCCTCCGTGCGCGACGTGCCGCTGTTTGCCGCCATGCGGACGCCGGCCTCCGTCGGAAGCTTCTACTGTTTCGCGACCATCCCTACCGGCAGGATCTCCTGGCCGATGAAGCGGGTCCAGATATAGTCGTTTTCGCCGATCGCATCATGGTTGCCGGGACTGAACGGCTTGTCGTACTTCTTGATGAGACCGTCGTACGAATCGATCTTGTAGAAGCCTTGCCGGATCGCGTCGCCGTCGGTGCTGCCGGCCTTCTCGATGGCCAGAGCGACGAGGTGCATCGCGTCGTACGCGTTGGCAATGCCGACGGCGGGCGTCGCGCCACCGGGTCCTTTGACGTCCGGATATTTCTTCATGAGCGCCGCAAGCACGCGCTCGCCGACCGGCGATTGCTTGCCGAAGAAGCTGTACGTCTGAACGAACACGACATCCTTGGCGTTCGGACCCGCAAGCTCGGTGAATCGGCCTCCGGCAGGCCCCCAATGAGAAACGATCGGCACCTTCCATCCCATGCGGTCGAGCGACTTGACGACCTGCGCCGATGGCCCGACGTTGCCGACGAGCATCAGCGAGTCGGCGCCCGCGGCTTTGAGACGCGCAAGCTGAGGCGTGACATCGACGTCGTTCGGCTCGAACTTCTCGACGCCGGCCGCCTTCATGCCCTTCGCCTCGAGCGCGGCGACAAGCCCCTTCTGGTTCGATTCGCCCCACGGATTGTTGACGACGATCACGCCGGGCGTCTTCGTGCTGAAGTTCTTCTGCGCGTACTGGAGCATCGCGCGATCGACGAGCTCGTCGACCGCTGACACGCGGAAGACGAAGTTCGGATTGGCACCATTGCGCGTGATCGGCGTGCCCGCGGCCCACGGATCCATGAACGGCACCTTTTCCTGATTCACGATGGGGACGATCGCGAGCGCAACCGGCGTGTCCAGTCCGCCGAACAGCACCGCGACCTTTTCCTTGAACAGCAACTCGCGCGCAGCGATCTGTCCCTTCGCAGGATTTGCTTCATCGTCGCGGCGGACGAGCTCGAATTTCCGCCCGCCGAGCGCGCCACCCTTCGCGTTGATCTCGTCGATTGCGACGGTCAGCCCCCGCGTCAGCGCTTCACCCGCCTTCGCGGACTGGCCTGAAAGCGCCGTGACGAGACCGATCTTGATGACGTCAGCGGCCGCGAGCGGCCATGAGACGACGAGGCCCACGGCAGCGCATGCCGCTCGCAGGAGCGCTCGCCGGTGGGTTTGGGAATGCAAGCCGTACATGACGCCTCCTCGTTAATGGATTCAGGTCGCGTGGTCCAGAGCGCCAATGATGCACGCGCGCAAGCGGGCTGTCGACAATTGCGCCCGCTCGGCTCTTCTATGCAGGCCGCGGCGGCGCGTTGCCGCTGAAGCGCGAAGCGGGTCGGTCGCTGGGAGCCTTCCCGGTGGATGCCGCACCTGCCCATTGGTAGTATCGGCTATCGATTGCGCTCCTGGAGAACCGTCATGCCCGACGACACCCCTCACCCGTCCTCGGCCGGGGCGAACGCCGCCCGCATCGTCGAGGAATTCCTCGACGCGTCGATGATCCCCGATCCGGTGCGCGCGCGAACATACATGGCGCCCGACGTGCGCATCACGTTCACCGGCGGCCGCAGGTTCGACGATCCGGCCGGCACGGCCGGTTTCAATGCGTCGCGCTATCGGCAGGTCAAGAAGAAGTTCGAGCGCACCGATGTCGTCGCGGGGGGCACCGACGACGAAACGATCGTCTACAACACGGGCACACTGTACGGCGAATGGCCCGACGGCGAACCGTTCTCAGGCAATCGCTACGTCGATCGTTTTGTCGTGAGCCGAGGCAAGATCGTGCGCATGGATGTATGGAACGACAGCGCCGAACTGCTGCTGATCCGCGCGGGCCTCGCGAAGATCTAGCGGCCGCGCATCCCGATCCATTCGACAGAGGACGAATTGCCCGTTTCCGCGACCGTCAGGCCGAACCTGTACAAGGATTCGGTAACGCTGATGCGCGTGTCGCAGCGCGTGCTCGAGGAGCGCGGCGTGCGGCGTGCGACGCTGTTGATGGGCACCCCTGCAAACAAGGCGATGCTCGCCGAAGCGGGATTGATGCGCACGGAACTGGGCGATGCACGACCTGCCGACTTGATGATCGTCGTCGAGGCCGAGTCGAGCGCCGCGATCGACGGCGCGAACGCCCGGATCGGCACCCTGCTCGACAGCGCGCCGGCGGCGCCGAGTGCGACGGGTGCTACGCCCGCACCGTCGTCGATCGCCCTTGCCGTGGCGCGCGGTGCGCGCGCGACGATCGCACAGATCTCCGTTCCCGGTCCCTATGCGGGAGCCGAAGCGCTGAAGGCGGTGAAGCAGGGAATGCACGCATTCGTCTTCAGTGACAACGTGCCGCTCGCGGAGGAGCGCGCGCTCAAGCGGCTTGCGAAGCGCAAGCATTTGCTCGTCATGGGACCCGACTGCGGCACGGCGATCCTGCGCGG
>JBKPOL010000264.1:0-20842 GCA_046733075.1 Pseudomonadota bacterium
ACGTTCTGCAGCGGCAACGCGATCCGGCGCCTGCTGACGTGCGACAGTGCGAGTGTGCTCGCCGTGGCGCATGCGCAGGTACCGGCGACGCATCTCGCGCTCGTCGTCGTCAACTCGCCGCTCTATGGCGGATCCGGAGGCCCCGTCGCGACCTTCTCGACGGCTGCGGGTGCCGCGGAGATCGCGCTGCACGAAATGGGGCACTCGGCATTCGGTCTGGCCGACGAATACGAGTATTACGCCGGTTGCGGCACCGGAGAGGCGGGCCACGACGTCTATGCCGGCGGCGAGCCGATCGAACCGAACGTCACGCGCAACACGGCCCGCGCGACGCTCAAGTGGAAGAGCGTACTGTCGTCACCGGTCGATCCGCTTCCTACGACGGCCAACCCGAATTGCGCGCAGTGCGATCCGCAGGGCAATCCCCACGCGCCCGAATACGTCGGTGCGTACGAGGGTGCGCGCTACATGCATTGCGGCTGCTATCGGCCGTCGTACGACTGCCGGATGCGCAACCTCGGGCAGCCGTTCTGCCTTGCATGCCAGAAGGTCATTCGCGACGCTCTCGTGCCATACCTGCCCATTGCGTGGCAAGGTCTGTGGTGGAAGTCGCCGGCCGGTTCCGAATCGGGCTGGGGAATGAACGTCGCGCACCAGGGCGACATCATCTTCGCCACCTGGTTCACGTACGACGCGACAGGCAAGGCGTGGTGGCTCTCGATGACGGCGCCGCTCGTGAGCGGGGGCAACAAGTTCACCGGAACGCTCTACGCAACGCACGGCCCGCCCTTCAACGCAGTGCCGTTCAACCCGGGGCTCGTGGTTCCAACGGCCGTGGGCACGGGCACGCTGACGTTCACGGACACGAACAACGGATCGTTCGCTTACACGGTGAACGGAACGAGTCAGGTCAAGGCGATCACGCGGCAGGTATTCGGGCCGCTGCCGACATGTCGCTTCGGTACGGTGGCCGATCTCGCCACTGCCACCAACTATCAGGACCTGTGGTGGAACGCGCCGCCCGGTTCCGAATCCGGCTGGGGCTTGAACATCACGCATCAGGGGACGACGCTGTTCGTCACGTGGTTCACCTATGACGTCAACGGCACGCCGCTGTGGCTGTCCGCGACGGCCCAGAAGACGGGCGGGGCCACGTACAGTGGCGCACTGTATCGAACGACCGGCCCGGCATTCAGTGCGACGCCGTGGAATCCCGCGAGCGTCACGCTGACGCAGGTCGGCACGGCCACGCTGACCTTCGCGAACGGCAATCAGGCGTCGTTTGAATATACGGTCAACGGCGTCAATCAAACGAAGCAGATCGCTCGCCAGATCTTCAACGCGCCCGGAACGGTTTGTCGCTAGAACCGCTCGCTTGCAGATCCTTCGCTCGCCATACGGTCGCGCCCGCGACCATTGCGCCGAATCGTCATGCGCGTTCGAGCGTCGATTCCGCCTTGCGTGCGCGCTCGAGAAGGCGAGGCGATTCGATGCGCGACGTCCATGCCTCGAACGCATCCATCGGACCGCTCCAGCGCAGCGCATCGACGTTGCGAAAAAGTCGGGCGTCGGTGCGAAGCGTGGCAAGCGTCTTGAAGAGCCGCGCGAGATCCCGGCGCTCGCCGAGCAGCGTCGGCGGAAAATCGTCGATGGCGCCGTAGCGGTTCAACATCTGCGCGGCGGTGACCGATCCGATCCCCGGTATGCCGGGATAGCCGTCTGCAGCATCGCCGACGAGCGCGAGGAAGTCCGGAATCAGCGCCGGTGCGACGCCGAATTTCTTTCGCACGCCGTCCTCGTCGAAAATCTTCTTCGCCCGGCGATCCATCTGCACGACGCGATCGTCGCGCACGCACTGCGCAAGGTCCTTGTCGGGCGTCCAGATGCACACCTTCTCGACACGCCGATCGCGCGCCGCGGCACCGGCGGCAGACGCAAGCGCATCGTCCGCCTCCAGCTCGATCATCGGCCAGGTTGCGACGCCGAGCGCAACCAGCGCCTCCTCGAGTGGGTGAAACTGCGCGAGCAGCGCCGGCTCGATGCCCGAACCGGTCTTATATCCGGGCCACAGATCGTTGCGAAACGATTCGATGACGTGGTCGGTCGCGACACCGACGTGCGTGGCACCCTGCTCGAGCATCGACAGGACGGTCTGCAGTACGCCGACCACGCCGCCGTAGGGGCGATCCCGGCCCTTGGTGAAGCGGCGCAGCCCGTAGAAGTGTCGGAACAGCTCGTACGTTCCGTCGACGAGGTGAACGATCATCCGAACCGACACCGCGCGCGACGCGCGGCGGTCACCAGAACTCGAACGACGTCTGGAGAACCGGGGCGAAGCTCCTGCGATGGTGCGGGCACGGTCCGTGGCGATCGAGCGCGGCGAGATGCTCGGGCGTTCCGTAACCCTTGTGGCGTGCGAAGCCGTACATCGGATATTCGCGATCGAGGTCGTGCAGCAGCGCATCGCGCGTGGTCTTGGCGATGATCGACGCGGCCGAGATCGCCGGCACGTCGCGATCCCCCTTCACGATCGCATAGGCGCGGCACGTGAGCTGGGGACAGTGGTCGCCGTCGATCAATGCCTCGGCGGGCCGCACAGCGAGCGCTTCGACGGCGCGGCGCATCGCGAGCAGCGTTGCCCGCAGGATGTTGAGCGTATCGATCTCCCCGACGTCGCTCGACGCAACCGCCCATGCGATCGCCTTCACGCGGATGTCGGCGGCCACGATCTCGCGCTGCTCGGGCGTCATGACCTTCGAGTCGCGCAAGCCCTTCACACGCCGCGCGGGATCCAGGATGACGGCGGCGGCCACGACGGGACCGGCAAGCGGACCCCTTCCAGCTTCGTCGATGCCCGCTATCAGCAAAAGTGCGTCGTCCGCGTCGTGTCCGTCAAGCCTGCGCAATTCGCGCCCGCGCGAGCTCCGTGGTGCGGTCGAGTTCGCCCAGCACGGCATCCGCGGCAACTGCGCCGGTGTCGAGCGCGAGCGCCTCGCGCATCGCACCGAACAGCGTTTCAATCCTGCGTCGCGTCACAGTGTCATCGAAGAGGTTCTGCGCCGCCTGCGCAAGATTGCCCGGAGTTGCGTCATCCTGCAAGAGTTCGGGCACGACGAAACGCCCGGCGAGCACGTTCGGAAGCCCGACCCACGGCAGGAGCAGCCGGTGCCGCACGATGCGGGCCGTGAGCGCGTTCACGCGATAGAAGATGACGTGCGGACAGCGTGCGAGCGCCGCCTGCAACGTCGCGGTCCCGGACGCGACGAGCGCGACATCGGCCGCGTGCAGCGCGTCACCGGCGTGACCGTAGAGGACCGTCAGCGGCAGCGCATCGTGCCCGCTGCGACGCTGCTCTTCCACGAACGCGTCGCGCGTGGTCCGCGATACGAGCGGAACGATGAATCGCGAATCGGCACGCCCTTCGAGAATCCGCGCGGCCGTGTCGAGCACGAGTCGGGCGTGCATCTCGATCTCCGAGAGCCGACTGCCGGGAAGGAGCGCAAACAACGGCGTCGTGGGACTCTGCCGCAGCGTTTCGCGCGCGGACTTCCGCGTCGAGGGACCGGCAGCCTGCTCCGCGAGCGGATGACCTACGTACGTCACGGCGATGCCGGCCGCGTCGTACAGCGGCGGCTCGAAGGGAAAGAGCACGAGCATGCGGTCGACGGCGCGGCCGATCGACTGCAACCGCTCACGGCGCCAGGCCCAGACGGAAGGGCTCACGAACTGCACGGTGCGCAAGCCTTTCCGCTTCAGCCACCGCGCGAGACCGAGGTTGAAATCGGGCGAATCGACGCCGACGAACAGCGGGATGTGTTGATGCAACAAACGGCGTGCGATCCGGCGGCGCAGGCGAATCAGGCGCGGCAGATGAGACAGCACCTCGACGAAGCCTCGTACTGCCAACTCTTCCGTGGATGCCCAGACTTCGCATCCGGCCGCTTCCATCCTCGGGCCCGCGATTCCGGCGAAGCGGACCCCGGGCCGCAATCGACGCACGGCCTGAATGAGCGCGGCGGCAAGCGCGTCGCCCGAAGCTTCGCCCGCAACGATCCCGATCGTGACCGGCGCCGCCTCCCCCGCAGCGTCGCGCATGAAGACTCCCTGTCGATGCGTCGCTTCTCGGACGAGGCTGCCGCTTGCCGCGACGCGTGATGCCCGTCGAACCCCGTCGAAGGACCGCGCGAGTTTATCGCACGATGCCGCGCCGGCTCTCGCCCAGAAACGCAACGAGCGGCGCGATCAGTGGAGTTTCGACCGCCGTGCGCGCCAGCGCTTCGCGCGCATCCTCGAGCGAGCGTCCCTCGCGGTAGAGCGTCTTGTAGGCGCGACGCACAGCGACGATCTGGTCCGCGGTGAAACCCCGGCGGCGCAGCCCTTCATTGTTGGTTCCGGCCGGCTTTGCCGGGTAGCCGCTGACCGTGACGAACGGCGGAACGTCCTGCAGCACGATGGCGCCCGCCGCGACCATCGCGTGCTGGCCGATGCGGCAGAACTGGTGCACGCCGGCATAAGCACCGAGCACGACGAAGTCATCGATCGCGACGTGACCGGCGATCTGCGCGTTGTTGGAGAACGTGGTGGAATCGCCGACGACGCAATCGTGCGCGACGTGCGTGTACGCGAGAAACCAGTTGCCGTTGCCGATCGTCGTCGTCCCCCGGTCCTGCGCCGTACCCGCGTGAATGGTCACGAACTCGCGCACGACGTTGTCGTCGCCGATCTCGGTATTCGTCGCCTCGCCGCCGTACTTGCGGTCCTGTGGAATGTCGCCGATTGAGGTGAACTGGAACACGCGATTGCGCGCGCCGAGTGTCGTTCGTCCCGTGATCACGGCATGCGGCCCGATCCGCGTGCCCGGGCCGATCCGGACACGCGGACCGATGATCGTGTAGGGGCCGATCGCGACGTCATCGGCAACCTGCGCGCCAGCGTCGACCAGCGCCGTGGGGTGGATCAGCGACACGCGTGAGGCGGCGTCGGCTTGATCAAGCAGCCCGTCAAGTCAGACCGGCAGGTCCGGAACCGGGGGCACGTCGCGGATCGCTGCGAGCAGCTGCGCCTCGCAGACGAGCTGCGGGCCCACGGTCGCGCGGGTGCGAAAACGTCCGATCCCGCGCACGGCGCGCTCGAGATGCGCCTCGAGCGTCAACGTATCGCCCGGGACGACCTGGCGCTTGAAACGGGCCTCGTCGATGCCCGCGAACAGGACGAGCTGGCTCCCGTCCCGCCGGGCGACGTCGGAGAGCATCGTGAGCAGTCCCGCGACCTGCGCCATCGCCTCGATGACGAGCACGCCCGGCATGACCGGATAGGCCGGGAAGTGCCCCTGGAAGAACGGCTCGTTGACGGTCACGTTCTTGATGCCACGCAGGAACTTGTTGGCCTCCCAGTCGAGGACGCGATCAACGAGCAGCATCGGATACCGGTGCGGCAGCAGCCGCTGGATCATCGCGACGTCCATCTCGCGGCCGGCGGTCCCGGCAGGCGTCGCGCCCGACGGCGCGCAGCGCGTCTCGCGTGACGTCTCTTCGGCATCACTCATGGCAGCCTCCCCTTCGCGCCATCGCCGGTGCGCGCCGCTGCGAGCGCGTGCTCCAGCATCTTCACCCGATCGGCAAGCTCTCGCAGCCTCCGTGTCTGCGATGCAACATGCTTCCATTCGCGGTGCGGCAGCGCGGGAAACGCGCTCGTATACGTGCCGCGCTCGCGAATTGAGTCGTACACCTGCGTCGCCGCCGAAATAACCGTCCCGTCAGCGATCTCCAGGTGGCCGGAAATCATGGCCGCACCGCCGATGCGGCACCCTCGTCCAATGCGCGTCGACCCAGCGATGCCGACGCATCCCGCGACCGCAGTATGCGCGCCGATCACGCAGTTGTGGCCGACCTGGATCTGGTTGTCCAGCTTGACGCCATCCTCGAGGACCGTATCGTCGATGGCGCCGCGATCGATGGTCGTGTTCGCGCCGATCTCCACATCGGCTCCGATGACGACGCGCCCGATCTGTGGAATCTTGTGCCACCGGCCGTTCTCATCGGCAAGCCCGAAGCCGTCCGCGCCGATGACCGCCCCGCTGTGGATCAGCGAGCGCGGACCGACGACGCAGCGGGGATAGAGCGTTACGTGTGCTTCGACGACGGCATCGTCGGCGATTGTCGCGTCATCGCCCACGACGACGTGTGCGCCGAGCACGCATCGCTCGCCGACCACCGCACGGGTGCCGACGACGGCAAAGGGACCGACCGACGCCGACGCGGCGACGCGCGCAGAGGCATCGACGAAGGCAGTGCGATGCACCCCGCGAGCGACCTCCTTGGGAGGATGCAGGATCGACGCGACACGCGCGTAGACGGCGTACGGATTCTTCGAGACGAGCTTGGGGAGCGACGTCGCGGCCACCGCATCCGGCGCGACGATCACCGCCGACGCGCGTGTGGTCGCGAGTTGCGCGCGATAACGCGGGTTGGAAAGAAAAGCGATGTCACCTGGGCCGCCATGCTCCAGCGTCGCAACGCGCGCGACGACGACAGCGCCATCACCCTCGACGGCCGCGCCTGTGCGCTCCGCGAGTTCCGCGAGGGAGAATGCATTGGGCTCGGGGCGGGGAGCCATCGTCGCGGCGAGTGCGCGAGCGTCGTGAAAAGTTCGAGGCGGTTTACTTGTCCGCGAGCGCCTTGATCACCTTGTCGGTGATGTCGATGCGCTGGCTGGCATAGACGACGGGGTCCTGCAGGATCAGGTCGAACTTCTCGGCTTCGGCGATCTGCTGGATCACCTTGTTGGCACGCTCCTGGATCCCGGCAAGCTCCTCGTTGCGACGAAGGTTCAGGTCCTCGCGGAATTCACGCTGCATGCGCTGCAGGTCCCGCGACTGGTTCGCGAGGTCGCGCTCCTTGTTGCGCCGCTCGGTCTCCGCCATCGTCGACCCATCCTTGTCGAGCACCGCCTGCAGGTCGCGGACCTGCTTGCCGAGCTTCTGTATTTCTGCGTCGCGCGTCGCGAACTCCTTTTCGATCTTTGCCTGCGCCCGCTTGGCCGGCGTTGCTTCCCGGAACAGGCGCTCGGTGTTGACGAAGCCGATCTTGTATTCGACCGCGCCTGCCGTAGCCGCGAATGTCGCGAGCGCGAGCGCGAGCAACGCCTGCACCAATCGTCTCAACGATGTCTCCCGCAGGTGCCCTGTGCGCGCCATCAAAACGCGGTTCCGGCCTGGAACTGGAATCGCTGCTCGCGATCGCCTTCCTTGGCATTCAGCGGGATAGCGTAGCTGAACTTGAGCGGCCCGATCGGGGAACTCCACGCCAGACCGACGCCCGTCGAAAAGCGGAACGACTCGGCTTCCGACTGGAACGACTCGATGCCGCTGCCCAACGTGGCGACACCGGCGATCTGCCCGGCGTCGGCGAAGACACTCGCGCGCACGGCCTTGTCGCCCTTCAGGATGGGGTAGAACAACTCGAGGTTGCCGACGATCTTGCGCCGGCCGCCGAGCGCATTGCCGAATACATCGCGCGGCCCCAGTGACGCGGTTTCATAGCCGCGGACCGAATTGACGCCGCCCGCGAAGAACGCCTTGAAGAACGGCAGGTCCTTGCCCGAAAAGCCGTTGCCATAACCGAGGTCCGCACGCGCCATCAGCACGAAATTGCCGTAGATCGGCCAGTAGACGGAATGGACGTACTGCAACTTGTAATACGACAGGTCACCGGGGGGAATGCCCGTCTCGAGCAGCACGCTCTGCAGTCGACCGCTGCTCGGATAGAGGATGTCGTCGCGGGTGTCGCGGGACCACCCGGCAGTCAGGATGTAGGCGTTCGACGTTTCGCCGAATTCCTGCACGAAAGCCCGGTAGACGGGCGGCGTGTCGGCGAACAGCGTGATCTTCGTGTTCTCGTAACGCGCGCCGAAGTTGATCGTGTCCGTTTCGGTGATCGGCACGCCGAATCCCAGCGCGGCGCCGTATGTCCTTGAACCATATTGCGCAATGGCGAGACCCGTCGGGTCGAGACTTTTTTCGTAAATCTCGATCGTGCGCGACACTCCATCGACCGTGTAATACGGCTGCGTGAACAGCAGCGAATAGGTGCGGTTGTACTTGCTCGTATTGACGCCGACAGCCAGCGCATTGCCGGAGCCGAATATGTTCTCCTGAGAGATCGAGCCGTTCAGCACCAGGCCCTCGGCGCTCGAGTAGCCGACGCCGGCTAGCAGGTTGCCGGTCTGCTTCTCGGTGACCGACACTTCGACGTCGATCTGGTCTGCCGTGCCTGGCACCGGCGGCGTCTCGATGTTGACGTCGTCGAAATAGCCGAGCCGCTTGACGCGCACCTTCGAGCGGTCGATGCGCGGACCGTCGTACCACGCATCCTCGAGTTGACGGAATTCTCGGCGGATCACCTCGTCGCGCGTCTTCGCGTTGCCGCTGATGTTGATCTTGCGCACGTACGCCCGACGTCCGGGATCGACGTAGAACGTGAACGACGCCGTCTGCTTGTCGCGGTCGAGCTCCGGAACCGCGTTGACGTTCGCGAACGCGTAGCCTTCCGCACCGAGTCGGTTGCTGACATCCTTGGCGGACGCCTGCAGACGCTCGCGCGAAAAGACCTCGCCGGGCTTCAGTCGGATCAGCCGCTCGAGCTCGTTCGCGGGAACGACGAGATCCCCGGCCACGCGCACTTCGCCGACGTTGTAGCGCGGACCCTCGGTGATGTTGAGCGTGATGAAGATGTCGTCCTTGTCGGGCGAAATCGACACCTGCGTCGAATCCACGTTGAACTCGAGGTAGCCCCGGTTCTGGTAGAAACTGCGCAACGTTTCCAGGTCCGCCGACAGCTTCTGCTTTGAGTACTGGTCGTTCTTGGTGTACCAGGTGAACCAGCCGGGCGTCGTGAGCGCCATTTCCGAATGCAGCTGCTTTTCGGTGAATGCCTTCGCGCCGACGATGTTGATGCGCGCGATCTTCGCAGCGTCGCCCTCGTCGATCGTGAAGTTGATCGCAACGCGGTTGCGCTCTTGCGGCGTGACGGTCGTCTGCACGCTCGCGCCGTATCGCCCGCGCGTGATGTATTGCCGCTTCAACTCCTGCTCGGCCCGATCGAGCGCCGAGCGATCGAAGATTCGTGCCTCGGTGATGCCGATGTCCTTCAGCGCCTTCTTGATCGTATCGGTGTCGAATTCCTTGTTGCCGACGTACGTGATCGAGCTGATCGTCGGCCGCTCCTGCACCGACACGATGAGTACGTCGCCCTGCGCCTCGAGCCGCACATCGCGAAAGAAGCCCGTCGCATACAGCGCCTTCACCGCATCGGAGATGCGCTCGTCGGTGACGCGGTCGCCGACCTTGATCGGCAAGTAGTTGAAGATCGTGCCGGCCTCGGTGCGCTGGACGCCTTCGACGCGGATGTCGCGCACGACGAAAGGGTCGACCGCGAAGACGCCTAATGCAGCGACGGATGCCAGAATGCCGGTGAGCAGCGCGGGTATCCGCGCATGAGGACGGTTGCGCCGTGGGGCGCGGTCAGAACAGGCGGGAAACGTCATTGAATAGTGCCAGGGCCATCAGGACGGCGAGCATCGCCATTCCGATGCGCTGACCGACCTCGAATGCACGGTCGGATACGGGACTGCCTTTGATAATTTCGGCGAGATAATACAGTAAATGTCCGCCATCCAGTAACGGGACGGGCATGAGGTTCAGCACGCCGAGGCTGATGCTGATCAGCGCGAGGTAGCCGACGAACACGAGCATTCCGGCCTGCGCCGACTGCCCGGCGATGTCCGCCATCGTCAACGGGCCGCTGATATTCTTGAGCGACGCGTCGCCGGTGACGATGCGTCCAAGCATGCGCACCGTGAACGCCGAAAGCTCCCACGTCTTGCGCGCACCCTGCTGCAGCGACTCGCCGACACCATAGCGAACGGTGATGCTCGATCGTTCGAGCATCTCCGGGTCGATGCGCAGACGCACACCGGCCAAGCCGATTCGCCGCCCATTCTGCTCGACGGCTTCGGCCGTTACCGGCACGTCGATCGTTGAATCGTTGCGGGAGACGCGATAGGTCAGCGTGTCGCCCGGATGTGCGTTCGTGAGCGACGCCACATCGCTTGGCGAGCGGGTCGGCGTGCCGTCGACGGCGACGATCCGGTCGCCCGCGCGAATCCCCGCGCGCTCCGCGGGCTTGCCGGGCAACACCTGGTCGACGATCGGTGGTCCAAGATCTGCGCGCAAACCAAGCGCGGACAGCGGATTGCCTTCCCAATCGGCGGTGTCGAGGCCCGCAAGAGGCAGGCCGACCTCGACGCGCTCGTTTCGCACATTGTCGCGAACAAGCGACAGCGTCACTCGGTCGTTGCCCTGCGCGCGCACGATCTTCCAGCGCAATTCTTGCCAGCTGCCGATCGGCTCGCCATCGACGGCGACGACCCGGTCGCCCCCGCGAACATCGGCGGCGGCAGCAGGCGTCGACGGCGGAGGTTCGGCCAGCACCGCCACCTGTCCGGGAATGCCTGCCATGTACGTTCCCGCGAAGAGCAGGACGGCGAGCAGCAGATTGGCGAGCGGGCCGGCCGCCACGATTGCAATCCGCTTCCATACGGGCTGCCGGTTGAACGCGCGCGGCATGTCTGCGCGATCGACGTGGCCCTCGCGCTCGTCGACCATCTTCACGTAGCCGCCAAGCGGTATCGCGGACAAGGCCCACTCCGTTTGATCGCGGCCGAAGCGGCGCGACCACACCATCCGTCCGAAGCCAACGGAGAAGCGCAACACTTTGACGCCCGCGAGACGCGCGACCACGTAGTGCCCGAGCTCGTGGAACACGACGAGCACGCCGAGTGTGATGGCGAAGGCAACGACTTTGTAGAGAGTGTCGATCATCGGGGATCAGCAATCAGAGGACGGGGATCAGCACGCTGCGCGTCGCCGGTGGCATCGTGGCCGCCGTCGAACGTCGTATCACACTCGGTCCATGAACAATCGTGCGGCGAGCGCGAACGGCGGCATCGCGGCCAGCAGTGCATCGGTGCGGTCGAGCACGCCGCCGTGACCGGGAAGCAGCGTGCCGCTGTCCTTGACGCCGGCGCGTCGCTTCAGCAGCGATTCGTGAAGATCGCCGATGATGGAAAGCGCGGTCAGAACGATGACGAACGCGATCCACGTTGCGATCGTCCGTGCGTCGAGCGTCGAGGTAAAGGCCGCGCGCGGCGCGAACGATACGAGCAGCGCCGCGTAGATCACGACAGCCACGATCCCGCCTGCCGCGCCTTCCCACGACTTCCCGGGGCTGATGCGCGGCGCGAGCTTGTGTCGGCCGAATGCGCGGCCGGTGAAGAACGCGGCCGTATCCGCGATCCACACGATCGCCATCGCGGCGAGCACGAGCCACGGCGAACGCGCCTGCAGCTCGACGACCGCCACGAAGGCACCCAGCAGCACCACGACACCGCCGATGGCGCTCGCGAGCATCTGCCGTGGCTGCCAATCGAACAGGACGGCGGGCGTTCCAACGAGCAGCCAGAAGAGCGTTGCGATACCGCACGCGTACAGCACGACGGAGCGTGGCCAGCCTTCCCCCGCAGCAGGCGTGGCAGCGAGCAGTGCGGTGCCGCCCAGCACGACCACCACAGCGACGAACGTCCACACGCGCGCCTTCGAGAACGCCAGCAGCGCAGCCCATTCCCGCGCGCCCGCCGCGATGACCGCGAGCGTGACGACACCCCAGGCCCAGGGCCGCAGCAGGAAGAGCGCAAGGAGCACCAGCGCAATCATCACTGCGGCGGTCACTACACGCGTTGCAACGACGGACGGCAAGGGACGGCCCGGAACGCGCGACGCCGCTCACGCGTCCTGCACCTGCGCCTCGGCCTGCGCCTGCACCTGTTCGCTGGTGCGGCCGTAGCGCCGCTCGCGGACCCCGTAAGATTCGATGGCCGCGCGCATGGCGACGGCATCGAAATCGGGCCAGAGCAAGTCCGTGAAATAGAGCTCGGTGTACGCGAGCTGCCATAGCAGGAAGTTGGAGATCCGCTGTTCCCCGCCCGTGCGAATGAAGAGATCGGGTTCCGGCGCGTAAGCCATCGCGAGATACGGTTCGAGCGCTTCCGGAACGAGCGTCTTGCTCGGCCCGAGTGCGTCCGGGTGCGCTGCAAAGTAGCTTCGCGCTGCCTGCGCGACATCCCAGCGTCCGCCGTAATTCGCCGCGACCGTCAGCGTGAGTCGCCGATTGCCGGCGGTGAGCGCCTCGCCCGCCGCGACAAGCTCGCGAATCCGGCGGTCGAACCGCGATGTGTCGCCGACCACCTTGAAACGGATTCCGTTGGAGTGCAGCTTAGCGACCTCGACCTCGAGCGCGCGCGCGAACAAGTCCATCAGGATCGATACTTCATCCGGCGGCCTGCGCCAGTTCTCGCTCGAGAATGCGAACAACGTCAGGTACTCGACGCCATGCTCGATCGACGCGCGAACCGCCGCGCGGACCGCTTCGACGCCTTTGCGGTGACCGGCGACGCGCGGCAACAGACGCTTGTTGGCCCAGCGGCCGTTGCCATCCATGATGATCGCGATGTGCCGCGGCACGGGCCGCGACTCGGGGATGACGCGCGTCGAGCTTGAGAACATCGCGTCAGATGGCCATCAGATCGGCTTCTTTGGTCTGCAGCAGCTGGTCGATCTCGGCGATGTATCGATCGGTGAGCTTCTGCAGGTCGTCGTGCGCCCGGCGTTCCTCATCTTCGGAGCACTGCTTGTCCTTCGACAGCTTCTTCAGTTGCTCGTTGGCCTCCCGCCGCACGTTGCGCACGGCGATCTTCGCGCCCTCCGCCTCCTTGTGCACGACCTTGATGAGCTCCTTGCGGCGCTCCTCGGTCAGCGGCGGCATCGGCACGCGGATCATGTCGCCGGATGTCGCGGGGTTCAGCCCGAGATCCGCCTCGCGAATCGCTTTCTCGACCACCGGAATCATCTTCTTCTCCCACGGCTGAACGCCAATCGTGCGGGGATCGGCGAGCGTGACGTTCGCCACCTGCGATAGCGGCATGGACGTCCCGTAATAGTCGACGTGGATATGATCGAGCAATCCGGTATGCGCGCGACCCGTGCGGATCTTCGCGAGATCCGCCTTGAGCGTTTCGATCGACCGGTGCATCTTCTGATCGGCCGTTTTCTTGACGTCGCTGATCATGCAAGCCTCCAAACCGTACTCGTCACCAGCGTCGTGCGGGATCGCCGCGCGCGGCGACGGGACGGCAACGATTGGTCGCCGACGGAATACGGCGACGATCCCTTCAACAATGCACCAACGTCCCCTCGTCCTCCCCCATGACGACACGCTTGAGTGCGCCGGGCACGAAGATCGAGAAGACCTTGAGCAGCAGATTCTGGTCGCGGCAAAGCGCGAGCGCGGTCGCGTCCATGACCTTCAGGTTGCGCACGATCGCCTCGTCGAAGGTGAGCGTCGAGTAGCGACGAGCGGCGCTGTCCTTTAGCGGGTCCGATGTGTACACACCATCCACTTTCGTGGCCTTCAGCACGATGTCGACACCCATCTCCCGCCCGCGGAGCGCAGCGGCGGTATCGGTGGTGAAGAACGGATTGCCGGTGCCCGCGGCGAAGATGACGACGCGGTGCTCTTCGAGATGGCGCAGCGCGCGGCCGCGGATGTAAGGCTCGGCGACCTGATCGATCCGCAGCGCCGACTGCACGCGGGACTCGACGCCCGCGCGGCGCAGCGCATCCTGCAAGGCGAGCGCGTTCATGAGCGTCGCCAGCATCCCCATGTAGTCGGCCGTGGCCCGGTCCATGCCTGCCGCACCCGGCGCAACACCGCGGAAGATGTTGCCGCCGCCGATCACAATCGCCACCTGAACGCCCAGCCGGACCACGTCTCCGACTTCCGCGACGATGCGGTCGATCGTCTGGCGCTCGATGCCGTAACTGTCGCTGCCCATCAGCGCTTCGCCGGAAAGCTTGAGCAGGATCCGCCGATACGCGGGCGCGCGCGCCGGCGTCTGTGCGACACCGGGCAGCGGGGCGATTGCGGCCGTGGCAGCGCTGTCGGGGGGACTCATGCGACGGCCTCCTTATACCAAAACGCGGGTCACGTCGCCCCATCGCGCATCAACGCGAAGGGGGCAGGACGCCATCGACGGGAAGCTACCCACGCGTCATCGCCGCGACATCGCCCGCGAAGTCGTCCTTGCGCTTTTCGATGCCCTCGCCGACGACATACAGCACGAAGGCATTCACGCGGGCGCCCTGCCTCTTCACGACGTCGCTGACGGATTCCTTGTCGTTCTTGACGAACGGTTGCGGCAGCAGCGTGACTTCGGCCAGGAACTTCGCGACGGCACCTTCTACCATCTTTTCGACGATATTGGCAGGCTTGCCGGACTCCGCCGCGCGCGCCTCGGCAATTGCGCGCTCCTTCGCGAGGACGTCCGCGGCGACGTGCTCGCGGCTGACCGCGATGGGCTTCGTGGCCGCGATGTGCATCGCGAGATCCTTGCCCAGCGCTTCGTTGCCGCCGGTGTAGTCGACGAGCACGCCGATGCGCATTCCGTGAACGTAGGACGCGATGCGGCCTTGCGCCTCGAGCAGCGCGAAGCGACGAACGGTGACGTTCTCGCCAATCTTCTGCACGAGCGCGATTCGGCGCGCCTCGATAGTATCGCCCGAAGCCAGCGTGCGGGTCGCAAGCGCCACCACGTCAGCGGGACGATCCCGGGCTACGACCTCGGCGATCTGATTCGCAAATGCGCGGAAGTCCTCGTTTCGCGCGACGAAGTCGGTCTCGCAATTCAATTCCACGATCGCAGCGGCCTTGGCGTTTACCGCGACATGCAGTCCGATCACACCCTCGGCCGCGATGCGGGCGGCAGCCTTGCTCGCCTTGGCGCCACTACGGATCCGCAGCAGCTCCTCCGCCTTCGTGAGATCACCTGCCGCTTCGGTCAGCGCCTTCTTGCACTCCATCATGCCGAGCCCGGTGCGCTGTCGCAGCTCCATCACGGTACTCGCGGAAATGTCCGCCATCGTCTCTAAGCTCCTCACTCAATCGGTTGGATCGACCCGCGCCTGCACCGCGGATGGCGTGGCGCCTGCGCGAAGGCGTTGTCGCCCTCTGACATCGACTCGCGGACGTTGCTCCCCCGTTTGCAAATAACGGCGGTAACGTGCGGGCTTGAGCGGACGCGCCGTCAGGCCGTCGCCTCGTCGGCGACTTCGACGAACTCGTCGCCCGACGACGTGATCTCCTGGATCGTGTTGCTCTTGCCTTCGAGGACAGCGTCGGCAACGCCGCGGGCGTACAGCCGGATGGCGCGACTCGAGTCATCGTTGCCGGGAATGACATACGCGATTGGATCGGGATTGTGGTTCGTGTCAACAACGGCAACGATCGGGATGCCGAGCTTCTTCGCTTCGGTGACGGCAATCTTGTGATAGCCGACGTCGATGACGAAAACCGCATCGGGTAGCGCGGTCATGTCCTTGATGCCGCCGAGGCTCTTCTCGAGCTTGTCGAGCTCGCGCTGATGCGATAGCGCTTCGCGCTTCGACATCCGCTCGAACGTCCCGTCGACCTTCATCGCCTCGAGGTCCTTGAGGCGCTTGATCGATTGCTTGACGGTCTTGAAATTAGAGAGCATGCCGCCGAGCCAGCGGTGGTCGACGAATGGCATGCCGCAGCGCTGGGCCTCCTCGGCGACGATGTCGCGCGCCTGGCGCTTGGTGCCGACGAAGAGGATCGTGCCGCGGTTCTGGGCGAGTTGACGCACGTATTTCATCGCGTCGTTGTACATCGCCATCGTCTTTTCGAGGTTGACGATGTGGATCTTGTTGCGCTGGCCGAAGATGTACTCGGCCATCTTCGGGTTCCAGTACCGTGTCTGGTGACCGAAATGGACGCCGGCCTCCAGCATTTGACGCATGGTTACGGACATGCTTCACTCCCATCAGGGTTGGGCCTCCACCGGCGGATTGCGTTTCGGCGCATCTGAAGCGCCGACACCCTGAAACGCCGGTGTGCGTAGTGGACGGCCGCCCGGCAGTGGCGGACGGCGAGTCCTGGTAATCCGGAAGTGCAGGCCGCAAATTCGTGACGTGCGAGCCGCCGGACCCCGCGCATGTTGCGATGCGTAAACGAACGAGCGAACGTGCGCGTTAACTCGTCATTCTAACACGCGATGCCATTGGACGGCGAGCCGCCCAAGACGCGCCGTCTCCCGATGCCCGCCCCTGCCCTGACCTCCGCCACACCCTCCGATTTCGCACAATCCTCGGCGCCCGTCGTGTGCGCGCACGTGGGATCCGCATTGCTGGAAGCGGTCGGAGAGGATGCGGTGAGCTTCCTTCACGGGCAGCTTTCGAGCGACGTCCAGGCTCTTGCGCCGGGTCGCGGCCAGTACTGGAGCTACAACTCGCCCAAAGGGCGGATGCTCGCGAACGGTGTGCTGTGGCGACCAGCGAGCGACGATGGGCGCGTGCTGCTGATCGTCGCAGCCGATCTCGCCGAAACGCTCCGGCGGCGGCTGTCGATGTTCGTCCTGCGCTCCAAGGTCGTTATCAACGATGTCAGGGACGGCTATGCGCTTTTGGGGCTCGCGGGCCCCGGCGCCGGCGATGCCGCACGGGCTGCGCTCGGCATTGCGGTCGCGCCTTTGACCGCGACATCGTTCAAAGGCGACGCTGCGGCCTTCACGATGCCCGATGGACGCATCATCGTTGCATGTCCGACCGCCAGCGCGCCGATCATCCACGCAGCGCTTGCCCGCCATGCCGTGACGGCAGATGCGCAGATGTGGCGCTGGCATGCGATCCGCGCCGGCGTGCCCAAGATCACGGCCGCCACGTCCGATCTCTTCGTCCCGCAGGCGTTGAACTGGGACCTGCTCGGCGGCATCAGCTTTCAGAAGGGCTGCTACCCCGGGCAGGAGATCGTTGCGCGCATGCAATATCTCGGGCGGCTGAAGGAACGCCTGTATGCGTTCCGAACGTCCGCTGAAGACGTCGAACCGCCGACGCGGCTCTATTCGTCCGTGTTCGGCGACCAGCCGTGCGGAACGGTCGTGAATGCCGCCCCGGATCCCGCGGGAGGAAGCGCCCTTCTCGCGGTAGTGCAGCAAGCGGCCGTCGAGGCCGACGACTTGCGCCTCGACATGACCGACGGTCCTTCCATTTCACGCCAGCCGCTGCCCTACGCGATCCCGGAAGCCTCGGTGCCACGCGCGCCAAGATCGCTTTCATAAGCGCAGGAAAAGGCGCGCGATGTGCCTTGCCGTCATCGCGCTGGATGCGCATCCGGGCTACACGGTGATTGTGGGGGCGAATCGCGACGAATATCACCGGCGCCCCGCGGAACCCGCGCACTGGTGGCGCGACAGCGGAGGTCACGAACTGCTGGCCGGACGCGACCTCGAGCACGGGGGGACGTGGCTCGGGGTGAACCGGCTCGGTCGCTGGGCATTCGTGACCAACGTGCGCGAGCCGGGCAGGCACGATCCGCGCGCACCCACGCGCGGTTCCCTCGTCCCGGCTGCGCTGCGCGATCCAGGCGACGTGCAGCGAACGGTCGAAAGCGCCGTGCGCGGCAGTACGCGTTACAACGGGTTCAACCTCGTCGCCGGCCAAGCGACGATTGCCGCGTTCGGCTCGAACCGCACGCCGGACGTCCAGCCGTTACGCCGCGGCATTCATGGCGTTTCCAATGCTGCGCTCGACACGCCGTGGCCGAAGCTCGTGCGGGCGAAGTCGGGGCTTGCCGCATGGGTGAAACGGGAGGACGACGACATCGACGCGCTCTTCGACGTGCTCGCCGATCGTGTCCGGGCACCCGAGGAAGCGCTGCCGAACACGGGGCTCACGCCGGAATGGGAACGGCTCCTGTCCGCCCCGTTCATCGTCAGTGCCGACTACGGCACGCGATGTTCGACAGTACTCGTCGTGGGGCGTAATGGCACGGTCGCTTTGCATGAGCGGACATTCGATGCGTCGGGCACACGTACGGAAAGAACCGACGTGTCGTTTCCTCTCGAAAACGAGCACGGGCTCGGAGCACGAAGTCGCTAGCGCAGGCGGCGCGTCATGACGTGGTGATCGATGCCGGCCTCCTCGAATTGCGCCCCGGTCGCGGCGAAGCCATCCCCCGCGTAGAACGGCATCGCAGCGACCTGTGCGTTGACGATCACCACCGGATCGCCGCGCTCGCGTGCGACGCCGATCAGCCGCTGCATCAGTGCGCGACCTACACCCTGCCTGCGCCAATCGCGGACGACCGCGACGCGCCCGATATGTCCGTCGTTGAGCAGCCGGGCGCAACCGATCGGTCCGTCGAAGGCGTTTTCCGCGAGTGCATGCACCGCCGACTCATCGCTCGCATCCCACTCCAGCACCTCCGGCACGCCCTGCTCCACGACGAAGACGGCGTAGCGAACACGGCGGAGTGCCTTCGCGGCCTCCGACCACGTGCAAATGCGCACGGTGAAGGTCGCGCCGGTGCTCACGGGTCCATCACGCGGATTCGCGACATACGCGAGACTCCGCGTCATGTCGCATAGTCGCTGAAGCGCAGCAGCGCGCGACCGTCACTCACGGATTGGACGACTTACGCGACGACTGCGCGTCATGTCGCATAGTCGCTGAAGCGCAGCAGCGCGCGACCGTCGCTCACCGCGAGGTCGCACTGACCGCCCACGGGCAATGTAAGCTTGTCCGGTACGTGACCGAACGGCAGCCCGGTATAGATGGGTACTGCGACGCGCTCGCGCAGATGCGCTATCGCGGCAGTCAGGTCGTAGCCGGCGTCGTTCGCGTTCAACTGGTATTCGGTGAACGCGCCGAGCAGCACGACGCGTTGTCGCGCGAGGATGCCGGCGTGCAGCAGTTGATACAGCATGCGCTCGATGCGGTAGGGATGCTCGGAGACGTCTTCGAGAAAGAGAATTCCTCCCGTCACATCGGGGAAATAGGTCGTTCCGACGAGATGCGCGACCAGCGCCAGGTTGCCGCCCCATAGAACCCCGCGCGCCGAAACTCCAGGCGGCCCGTCGACCGTGCACTCGACGCTCCACGCATCGTTCCCGAGTACACCGAAGCACTGCTCGAGGGTGAACGCCGAAGGTATCGGCGCGCCGAAATCGTACGAGGCCATCGGACCCGCGAACGTCACGATGCCTGCCCTGGCGAGTGCCGCCAGCTGAAACGCGGTGAAATCCGAATGACCCATCCAGCGCTTTCGCGCCCGCGCGAGCGCCGCGTAGTCGAGGCGATCGAGAAGGCGCGTAAAGCCGTAGCCGCCGCGCAGCATCAGCGCGACGTCCGCGCGCGGATCGCCTGCGACACGTTCGATCGCGGCCAGCCGCTCGTCGTCCGGTGCGGCGAAGCGCTGCCACCGACTGCGCGTGGTCGGGTCGCACGTCACCTGATGGCCCAGCCCTTCGAGACATGCGATCGCTCGTGAGAGCGCCGCGGGTTCGGTGGCAAACCCGGAGGGTGCGACGATCGTGAAATTGAGTGCACGCGCAGCCATCGATGGCGATGAAGTCTAACCGCCCGCTGGCGATCGGCGCGCGGCGAAAAACGCCGTGAGCAACGCACCGCAGGCCGTTTCCGCCACGCCTCTCGTCACGCGCGTGTGATGGTTGAGCCGCGCCTCTCCCATCAGGTCGATGACCGAGCCGCACGCGCCCGTCTTGGGATCCCGTGCGCCGAAGACGAGGCGAGCGAGTCGCGCGTGCAGAACGGCGCCCGCGCACATCGCACAGGGCTCGAGCGTGACATAGAGCGTGCAGCCGGGAAGCCGATAGTTGCCGAGCGCCGCGCCCGCCTCGCGCAGTGCGACAAGCTCGGCGTGCGCGGTAGGATCGCTCGCGGCGATCGGCGCATTGCCGCCCCGCCCCACAATGCGGCCGTCGCACACGACGATCGCACCCACCGGCACCTCGCCTCGCGAACCGGCCTCGCGGGCAAGCGTCAACGCCTCCGCCATCCAGTCCTCATCGGTCACTCGTATCCTCGATGTGGAAGCGATGCAGGATGCGATGGATGACCGGCGCGAAGAGCAGTGCCGTCGAGGCGAGCAGGATCACGCCGCAAAAAAGCGCGTAGATGCTGTCGAAGATCTTTCCGGCGTCGCTCGTCATGTCGATTACCGGCCCCATTCCCGACAGCAGCATGGCGGCTTGATGCAGCGCATCGAGCCAGGCGAGATGCTCGAAAAGCCGATAGCCGATGATTCCCGTGACGAGCGTTGCGAACACGAGGCCGAAGGCGTAGGTGGCGCCGCGCCGTACGCGTGTGTAGAAGATGTGTTGCGGCGGCAGCGCGCGCACCGCAGGCCGCTCCGCTTCCTTCGGACGCGCGGCGCGGCGCTCGTTTCCGGTCTCCCGATTACGTGCGGCCATCCGATGGGTGCTTACGCGCGGGCGGGAACGGTCATTCCTGCGGCCTCGCCCGGCGCGCTCATTCCCACTCGATCGTCGCGGGAGGCTTGCTCGAAACGTCGTATACGACGCGGTTGATCCCTCGCACTTCGTTGGTGATACGGTTGCTGATGCGTGCGAGCAGATCGTGGGGCAGCGGGGCCCAGTGGGCCGTCATGAAATCGGTCGTCTGCACCGCGCGAAGCGCGACCGCATGCTCGTACGTGCGGCCGTCGCCCATCACGCCGACGGAACGGATCGGCAGGAACACGGCGAACGCCTGCGCCACCTTGTCATACCACGACTGGCCCCGCTCGTCGCGCGCCGCACGCAACTCCTCGATGTAAATCGCATCCGCGCTGCGCAGCATGTCCGCCCATTCCCGGCGCACCTCGCCAAGGATCCGCACGCCGAGCCCGGGGCCGGG
>JBKPOL010000265.1:0-8041 GCA_046733075.1 Pseudomonadota bacterium
GCGTGATGAACGACTTCTCCGGGCCCGAGCTCTCCGACGTCGACGTCGCTGCATACATGCGGGGCGTCGGTGGGGCCGCGCGGGCCGCTGCGCGCGAACTGGCGCGTGCCGACACGCATGCGAAGAACGCTGCGCTCGAAGGCATTGCGACGACGATACGCAACGCGGGCAGCGCCCTCCTCGATGCCAATGCGCGCGATGTGGCGGCCGCGCGCGAAGCGCAGCACGATCTAGCGTTCGTCGATCGCCTGACGCTTCACGACAAGGCAATCGAGGCGATGGCGCGGGGGCTCGAGGAGATCGCCGCGCTTCCCGATCCGGTCGGCGAGATCTCGGAGCTCAAGTATCGCCCGTCGGGCATCCAGGTCGGCATGATGCGCGTGCCGCTGGGAGTCATCGGCATCGTCTACGAGTCGCGGCCGAACGTGACCGCGGACGCCGCAGGATTGTGCCTGAAGTCCGGCAACGCCGTCATCCTGCGCGGTGGCTCGGAAGCGATTCACAGCAATCGGGCGATCGGCCGGTGCATCAGCGAAGGTCTGCGCGAGGCTGGGCTCCCGGAACACGCGGTGCAACTCGTTGGGACCACGGATCGTGCGGCCGTCGGCTGCCTGATCGCCGACGACGAGCACGTCGACGTCATCGTGCCGCGCGGTGGCAAATCCCTGATCGAGCGCGTGGCGCGTGACGCACGTGTTCCGGTCATCAAGCATCTCGATGGCGTATGCCACGTCTATATCGATTCGTCCGCCGACGTCGACATGGCGATTCGCATTGCCGATAACGCCAAGACACAGCGGTATTCACCCTGCAACACGATGGAAACGCTGCTCGTTCATCGTGAAATCACGGATCGCGTGCTTCCGCGGCTCGCGCAGATCTACGCCGCGAAAGGCGTCCAGATGCGCGGCGACGAAGCTGCGCGAGCGCTGGTCCCGTCAATGGCAGTGGCGACCGAGGATGATTGGTACACCGAATATCTCGCGCCGATCATCGCGATCCGCGTCGTCGACTCCCTCGACCAGGCGATCGAGCATATTGCCCGTTACGGATCGCAGCATACCGACGCGATCATTACTCAAAACCACACGAACGCAATGCGCTTCCTGCGCGAAGTCGATTCCAGCTCGGTGATGGTGAATGCATCGACGCGCTTCGCCGACGGCTACGAGTACGGGCTCGGTGCGGAGATCGGCATTTCCACCAACAAGCTACACGCGCGCGGCCCGGTCGGCCTCGAGGGGCTGACGAGCCGAAAGTGGATCGTGCTCGGCAGTGGGCAAATCAGGAAATAGCTTTCAGGTTGCAACGGGCCGGGCAGCTCGACGCATCCACATCAGCCACAACGCAGCCACGGCAATAACGGCCAATACGGGCAGCGCCGCGCGATTCATCGTTTCCCACCCGGTGCCGGTGACAAGCGCGCCGGATGCGAACGACGACACGCCCATCGTCGCAAAAACGATGAAGTCGTTGAGCCCCTGCGTGCGCGACTTCTCGTTCGGCCGGTAGGTCTCGGTGAGGAGCGTCGTGCCGCCGGTGTACATGAAGTTCCAGCCGGTCCCGACAAAGGCCAGGGCCACGACGAAGTGCGTGACGGTGATGCCGTTCAGCGCGACGAAGACCGCCACGCCGGTCAACGCGACGCCGGCGAGAATGATCCGCAACGTTCCGTACTGCCGGATCAGCGTGCCGGTGAAGAAGCCGGGTGCGAACATGGCCACGACGTGCCATTCGATCACGAATGCCGCCGCGCTGAAAGGATGCCCGCAGAAATCCATCGCGATCGGCGTTGCGGTCATCAGCAGGTTCATGATGCCGTAGCCGAGCGCGGCCGAAAGCACGGCAACGACGAATGCCGGCTGGCGCGAGATTTCCGAAAGCGGCCGCCTGCCGGCCGCGCGCTCGTCCAGCGTCGGCTTGGGCACGTGGACCCGCGACTGCACGGCAAGCGCGATCAGCGCGATGCCCGCGAGCACCATGAACGATCCCTGGAACGGCGTCGGGAACAGATCGCGGGCGAAGCGGGCGGATTGCGGCCCAATGAATCCGCCGACGACGCCGCCGGCGAGAACGAGCGAGATCGCCTTCGCACGGTCAGCCTGCGTCGATACTTCGGCCGCGGCGAAGCGGTACTGCAAACCGACTGCGTTGTACACGCCGATCACCGCGGTTGCGACGCAGAACAGCGCGAAGCTGTGCCATTGCAGCGCCAGCACGGCGAGCGAGCAGCCGACGATGTTGATGACGGCGCCCGCCATGAAGCCCGCGCGGCGCCCCACCTTTCCCATCCATATCGACATGGGCATCGTTGCAAGCGCGGAGCCGAGCACGTACGTCGTTGCACCAAACGTAGCGAGCGTTTTCGTTTGCGCGAGCGAGAATCCGACGAGGCCGTTCATCGAAATCAGCCCCGACGCGTTGGCGAGCAGCAACGCCTGGCAACAGGCGAGGAGAAAAATGTCCCGGCGCGAGGTCTGCACGATCGAGCATGGCGATCGCGCGGGCGGTGCTCGCTGCCCGGGACGATGCGCGAAAAGTCCGTATGATAAGCGGAGCGTCATGACGCCACCCACCGCCTCGCCGACCTCGGCGCCCCTTGCACAGCTCGCGGAGGAGATCCTCACGTTCTGGTTCACCTCCGGTCCGCACGAGGACCGCGAGGTCTGGTTTCGCAAGGACGATGCGTTCGACGGCGAGATTCGCGAGCGCTTTGGCGAGGCTATCGCCGCGGGGCTCGCCGGCGCCTTCGGCGAGTGGTGCACGACGCCCCGCGGATCCCTCGCGCGCGTGATCCTTCTCGATCAGTTCACGCGGAACGCATTTCGCGGAACGCCGCAGGCATTTGCCGCTGACGCCCGCGCGCTCGCAACGGCTAAGCAGGCCCTCCAGCGAGAGTTCGACCGCGAGCTCGACCCTTACGAACGCTGGTTCATGTACATGCCGTTCGTGCACAGCGAGGACCTCGCAACGCAGGACCAGGCGGTCACGCTCTTCGTCGCGCTTGCCACGGAAACCGGCCTCGACAGCCCACTGCCGTGGACGCAGCGGCACCGAGACGTGATTGCCCGTTTTGGTCGCTTTCCACATCGCAATGAGATTCTCGGCCGCCCCTCGACGCCCGAGGAGCTCGCATTCCTCGCGCAGCCCGGCTCCCGCTTTTGATTCCACTCGCGATCCTCGGCGGAATGTTCGATCCCGTTCACTACGGCCACTTGCGATTTGCAGACGAGGTGCAAGGCGCGCTCGCGCCGCTCGAGTTGCGACTCGTTCCGGCGAGCGATCCTCCGCACCGCGGTGCAACTCATGCGTCTGCGGCGGATCGCATCGCCATGCTGCGGCTCGCGCTCGCCGAATTTCCCGCACTCAGGATCGACACGCGCGAGATCGAACGCGCGGGCAAGAGCTACACCGTCGACACGCTCGCAAGCCTGCGCGATGAAGAACCGCGACGTCCGCTGCTGCTGCTGGTCGGCGCCGACGCTTTCCACGGCTTTCCAAGGTGGCATCGCTGGCACCAGATCTTCGAGCTTGCGCACGTCGTGGTCGTGCCGCGCCCCGGCATCGATCTGGAAGCCGCACTTCCCGTCACACTGGCCGACGAGTGGCATGCGCGTAAGACGGACGACGCGCAGGTCTTGCGTGAACGGACGGCCGGCTCCATCTACGTTCAGCCCGTTTCCGCCCATCCGATTTCGTCGACGGCTATACGCACGGCCTTGAACGGCAGTCGCGGAAAACCGGTCGAAATTGCCGGTTTGCTCCCGGCTTCGGTTTTGACCTATATTGACTCGAAACAACTCTACCGACACACACCTAATGCGGGTTGAAAAGTTGCAGCAGGTCGCCGTCGCGGCGCTCGAGGACATCAAGGCCCGCGACATCGTAGTGTTCGATGTCCGCCACCAAACCAGCCTGTACGACAGCCTGATCATCGCATCGGCCGACTCCAACCGGCAGGTGAAGGCGCTCGCCAGCCACGTCCGCGAGAAGGTCAAGGAAGCGGGCGGAGAGATCCTCGGTGTCGAAGGCGAAGACGCCGGCGAGTGGGTACTGGTCGACGCGGGCGACATCGTAGTACACGTCATGCAGCCGGCGGTGCGCGAGTACTACAACCTCGAAGAGCTCTGGGCGCCGCCGACGTATCGACGCGCTCGCGCATCCGCCGCATGACCGCCGTGGTCGAACGGGAAACCGCTCGACCGTCGCTCGTCGTCACCGGTGGATCCCTGCTTCCGCTTGAATTCGACGGCGCTCCTTTCGGACGCTGCCGCTTGATCAGCGGCGACGGTTGCCTAATGCGCAGGCGCCGTCGATGAGAATTCGGGTTGTGTCCGTCGGTCACCGGCTGCCCGACTGGTTGAAGGCGGGCTTCGAGCACTACGCGAGGCGCCTGCCGCGTGAGTGGGCTTTCGAAGCCGTGGAGCTTCGGAGCGAACCGCGCGACGGAAGCCGCACATTCGCGCAAATGCTCACTGCCGAGGGTGCGCGAATCGCGAAGGCCAGCGCCGGCCGCCGAGTGATCGCGCTCGACGAACACGGAATCTCGTTTACCACGTCGAAGTTCGCGGAGGCACTCGGCAAGTGGCAGGCTACCGGCGATGACCTCGCGTTCGTGATTGGAAGCGCCGACGGACTCGCCGACAGCGTCAAGACCGGCGCTGCGGCAATCATGGCACTGTCGGCGATGACGCTGCCTCACGGTCTCGCGCGCGTGCTGCTGGTCGAACAGCTCTATCGCGCCCATACGATGATGACGGGGCACCCGTATCATCGGGAGTAGCGCCTTCGCGCGAACGGCGATGGGCAGAGGTTCCTGAACCGGAAATCACGAGGTCCGGATGAGCGCGCCGCTCCTGTATCTGGCATCGAAGAGTCCCCGTCGGCAAAGCCTGCTCTCCCAGCTCGGCATCGAGTTCGAGACGCTGCTGCTGCGCGAGGCCGTCGGACGCGAACGCGACGTGGTCGAGGTGGCGCTCGATGAGGAGCCTGCGCCCCACTATGTGGAGCGCATGGCACGCACAAAGGCGCAGGTCGGCTGGCAACGGATGCAGGACCGCAAGCTCGCGGAGCGCGCGGTACTCGGCGCCGACACCGAAGTCGTGCTGGATGGAGAGATATTCGGGAAACCGCGCAACGCCAACGATGCAGTTCGCATGCTAAAGCGACTCTCGGGACGTACGCATCAGGTCCTGACCGCCGTCGCGATTCGTTATCGCAACGCGATAGAGGTGGACCTTTCCTCGTCGCGCGTCACGCTGCGTCGGCTCGCCGCAGCCGAAATCGAGCGCTACGTGCAGACCGGAGAGCCGCTCGACAAGGCCGGCAGTTACGCCGTACAAGGCCGGGCGGCTGCGTTCGTTGCACGGATCGAGGGTAGCTATTCCGGCGTGGTCGGCCTCCCGCTATGCGAAACGGCCACGCTGCTCGCGCGCGTCGGCGTGCACGTTCTGTGAACGTGAATCTGCGAAAGCATTCTGGTTGCGGATGAAATGGCGGCGGTGATCCGATCGCTCGAGGCGCTCGCCGTCTCGCTGCCGCGCGACGTGCCGTACCTCGGTCCTTTGCGGGACGGCGAATCGGTGAATGCGAAGGGTTACATCGTGCGTCGCGGCAATCGCACCATTTACCCCGACCGCGACATGTCCGTCATCGTCAAAGCGATGACTCGCAAGGGAACGGTCGGGTGGGGCGAGACATACGGGATTGTGGCCCCACAAGCCGTGGTCGCGATCCTGCGCGAGGTGTTGTTCCCGTTCGTCGAGGGCCGCGATGCGCGCGACGCGCCGGCCATCTACGAGGAGCTGTACGACCTGCAGCGCGTGCGTGGGGCGTCGTCGGGCCTTTACGGCGATGCGCTCGCGGCAATCGACATCGCACTCTGGGACGCGACTGCGCGAGAGGCGGGGGTGCCATTGAACGCCGCCTTGGCCAACGCGTTTCGCACGGAAATCCCCGCGTATGCGTCGGGCCTGCCGAAAGCGACGCTGCACGAGCGCGTGGCGCTGGCGCGATCGTTTTTCGATCGGGGATTCCGGGGTATCAAGTACGCGGCGGCGATTTCGGAGGATGCGGTCGTCGCGGAGATGCACGCACTGCGTGCTGCGCTGCCGCGCGCCGACCTCATGGTCGATCTGCATTGGCGCTATCGGCCGGAAGAAGCGCTGCGGCTCGCAAGCGAGCTTGCACCATTCAATCCGTACTTCCTCGAAGCGCCGTGCGCACCCGAGGACGTCGATGGACTGGCTTGCGTGGCGAAGGCCAGTCCCGTTCCCATCGCCGCTGGCGAGGAATGGCACAACCTCTACGAGACGAAGCTCCGACTATCGCGCGCGAAGGTACGGTACGTTCAGCCGGAGATCGCACACACCGGCGTATCGCAATTTCTCTCGATCGCAAGAATGGCGCAAGCGAACGGAGCGAGCGTCATTCCGCACGCGACGATTGGCGTCGGGATTTTCATGGCGGCGAGTCTGCACGCTACATCGACGCTCGGGGACTGTCCGTATCACGAATATCAGCACTCGGTGTTCGACCGCAACCTCCAGCACGTGGAGACGACCATGGCGTGCGACGCGGGATGCTACCGACTGCCAACGGGCGTCGGGTTGGGAGTGGAGCCGCGGGAATCGCTATGGAATTACCAAATGAAAATTTGAGCGCGCGTAGTGTTCAAAATCGCTGGCGTTCGCTTCGACACGGCAGCCCGTTGCGATGTTGGGCCCGACCGTCAGGTCCAGGGAGTTTCGAGCGAGCACCGCGATGAGGCCCGGTGATGTGCCGGAGTGGTTGTTTGCAGGTGTGACGCTGGGCGCTCTTTAGTCGAGTCGGACGGCAGAGTCGACGTGCCAGGTTCGGCGGATTTCGACCACGTCGAAATCACGAGCAAGCGCGGGCGGGAAAGCTTGGTAGGGTCTCTGGCTCTCCACGATTCGCCGTATCGCTTCGTCGATTTGCGGCACTCCGCTCGAGACGTCGATAGTCACCGACTCCACGGATCCATCGCTGCGAATAGCGACCGTCACCAAGGCGGCCGTAGAAGGCCGCTTCGCGATTTCGCGGACCGTTTCGACAGGGGTGTTCAGCTGGATCTTCTGCCCCCACGCCTCCGCGTAGCGCACAAGTTCAACGTTGGGGTGCGTACGGCCCCAAAGTCTTACTCGACGTGCTGTGCTCAATGACAGGGGCAGCGTGTTGGGAGAGAGCGCCGCGTTGGCAGCCGCTTCTCGCCGAGCCGCTTCCTCGTCCAGCTGACGTCCAATTGCTCGAAGCAATGCTTCCCGTCGCGCTGCTTCCTCTCGCGCTGCTTCCCGTCGCGCTGCTTCCTCTCGCGCTGCTTCCTGTCGCGCTGCTTCCTGTCGCGCTGCTTCCTGTCGCGCTGCTTCCTGTCGCGCTGCTTCCTGTCGCGCTGCATCTTGTCGCGCTGCATCTTGCTCCGCTGCTGCTTGGCGCACCGCTTCTTGGCGTGCTGACTCTTGCCGCTGCAACTCCTGCTCGGCCGCTGCTTGTCGCGCTGCTTGTCGCGCTGCTTCCTGTCGCGCTGCTTCCTGCTCCGCTGCTGCTTCCTGCTCCGCTGCTGCTTGGCGCGCCGCTTCTTGGCGTGCTGACCCTTGCCGCTGCGCGTGCTGCTGAACTGCTGCTTGTCGTGCAAGTTCCTGGCGTTCGGTTTCGAGTCGCGCACTCTCGGCGCGCGCTGCTTCTTGGCGGACAACCTCTTGCCGCTGCGACTCCTGCTCGGCCGCTGCTTGTTGCGCGGCTTGCTCGCGCTCGACCTCTCGTCGTGCAGCGTCGGCACGACCCGCTTCTTGACGCGCCGCTTCTTGCCGCTGCGCCTCCTGCTGGCCTGCCGCTTGCCGCGCGAGTTCCTCGCGTTCGGCGTTGAGTCGCGCACTCTCGGCGCCCGCTGCTTCTTGCCGCGCCACTTCTTGCCGCGCCACTTCTTGACGGGCTGCTTCTTGACGGGCTGCTTCTTGACGGGCTGCTTCTTGACGGGCTGCTTCTTGACGGGCTGCTTCTTGACGGGCTGCTTCTTGACGGGCTG